>JAHZLQ010000077.1 GCA_022599775.1 Gammaproteobacteria bacterium | reverse complement strand
GTGAAGGCTTCCATCCCGGCCTGCATCTGCGTACCCACTTCCGCCGGCAACTGCTTCTGCAGGGCGCCGGCGATCTCGACCCGCTTGATCGAATCGATGCCGAGGTCGGCTTCCAGGTCGGAATCCAGACCCAGCATGTCTTCGGGATAGCCGGTACGTTCCGCGACGATCGCCAAGAGCACAGCGGCGTAATCGACGCTTTCCGCGGTCCCGGGGCCCGGGTCCCGGGTCCCGGAGGCCGTCGCCGACGGCACCACGGGCTCGGGCGCCGAAACGGCCGGCGCAACCGGCGCAGGGACCGGCGCCGCAGGCGCAAGCGCCTCACGCCTCAGGCCTGACCCCTCACCGACGGCAGGCGCAGCCGCCGCCCCCAGATACTGCCCGATCACGCGTTCCTGCAAGGCCAGGAACTGGCGCATGGTTTCCTGATAGGCCGCCATCGCGTCACCGCTGATCGGCGCGCCTGCGGCCGCAGCCGCCAGCGGTGCCGGACCGGCCGCCGGCGCGACCGGTGCGGTGGGCGGCGCTTGCGTGGCCCGGCGCTGGGCACGGGCCGCGTCACGTGATTCCAATGTCAGCGCCGGGCGCTTGCCGGTACGGATTTCGGGATCGTTGTACGCACGGGCGCAACCGCCGGACAGCATCCAGGTGGTCTTGCTCGGTGTTGGCGCCGTCATCGCCTGTGCGAGTTTTGCCACCGCATGCGTGAGCAGGCCGCGCGGTTCGTAGAGCGCGAACGCGTCGAGTTCGGCGCCGGCCACGATCAATTCGGCGATTCCGCTGAGCAGGCCGCGCAGACCACCGCCCTGACCGTCCAGCGACACGGCGCGCGCATCCTTGCCGGCCAGCGTCGCCATCGCCATGTTGCTGCAGATGCTCTTGGGCCCGAGTTCGACGAACAGACGTATGCCGTCCTCGTACATCGCCTCGATCTCGGCCACGAACTCGACCGAGCTGAGCAGGTGGCGGTCCAAGAGCCCGCGCGCCTTGCTCGCATCGTCCGGATAACGCGCACCGAGCGTGTTCGAATAGACCGGGAATTCGGGCGCCGCGAAGTGGGCCCCGGCGATCGCGGCCGACAATGGCACCTGGGCGGAGGCGACCAGTTCGGTATGGAAAGCACCCGACACCGGCAGGCGCGTCGCGCGGATGTCGGCGGCCGTCAGCGCCTTCACCGCGGCATCGATCTGCTCGGCCGGGCCGGAAATCACGCTCTGCTGCGGCGAATTGTGATTGGCAACACGCACGCCGTCGAAGGCGGCGATGTGCTTCTCGACCACGCCGCGATCGGCCTGCACCGCCGCCATGCCACCGGCGATGCCATCGGCGGAGGCCTGCGCCATGGCGCGGCCGCGAATCGCGGACAGGCTCAGGAAGGTCTTGGGATCGATCACGCCGGCCGCCATCAGCGCGGCGTATTCGCCATAACTGTGGCCAGCGGCGGCACTGGGCTGCAAGCCCAGACGTCGCGACAACCACAGGTATCCCAGCTCCATCGCGCCGAGCGCAGGCTGGGCATGCTGGGTCTGCGTCAGGCGCTGCTGCTGGGCTGTTTCGGCCTCGGGCGTGAACGCCGATTCCGGCCACATCAGCCGCGACAGGCGCTGCGGCAGAATCTGCGCCAGTTCACCGTCGGCGAGTTCGACCGCGGCGCGCAGTTCCTCGAGATAGATCGCCGGCTCGCAGCCCATGTTGACGTACTGCGCGCCCTGCCCCGGGAACAGCAGGCCGATCTTGGGCGCGCTGGCCGGTGCCGCCCTGGCGAACTTGATGTGCGGCGGCAGCGGCTTGCCGGATTCGAGGTGCGCGATCAGGGCGGTCAGGTCGGCAGCCAGACCGTCATAGTCGCGCGCCACGAACGCAGCCACGCAGGGCGCGGCCGGACGGGTTTGCGCATCTCGCACCAGACTGGCGGCGAAGCCGGAAAATCCGAGTTGCCGGTCGGTAGCCAGCAAAGTCTGAACTTGCTTCAACTGCTGGCCGAGTCCGGCCTCGTCGGCGGCGCGGAACACGAACAGTTCATACGGCCAGCTCTGCGCGCCGGGCACGTCCGGCTGTGCGTAACCGTCGCGGTACTCTTCGAGCACGGCGTGAAAATTGGTGCCGCCAAAACCGAAGGCGGACACGCCGCCGCGGCGCGGATGCCGCGAATCGGCGATCCAGGGACGCGGCGACTTCAGCAGGTAAACCGGCGAATCCGGATCGGCGATGATATCGATCGGATTTTCGACGCCGTAGTGGGCCGGCAGGGTACGGTGATACAGCGACATGGCCACCTTGATCAGGCCGGCGACACCGGCGCTGGCCTTGGTGTGGCCGAGCAGCGTCTTGACCGAACCGATGGCCACGCTCTTGGCCGCCGCGCCCTGGGATTGCAGGGACTCGGTGATGGTCCGCGCCTCGGCGCGGTCGCCGACCGGCGTCCCGGTACCGTGCGCTTCGGCCATGCTGATGGTCGACTGCGAGAAGCCCGCCTTGGCATAGGCACGGGTCAGCGCGCGCATCTGCCCTTCCGGGCGTGGCGCGGTCATGCCCAGCGCCTTGCCGTCCGAAGAGCCGGCAGCGGCCTTGATCACGGCGTAGACGCGATCCCCGTCGCGCTCCGCGTCCTCGAGCCGCTTCATCACGATCACGGCGAGACCCTCGCTGATCGCGATGCCGTTGGCGGCCTGGTCGAAGGTGCGCGGCTGGCCGTCCGGCGACAGCGCCTGCGTCTTGGAAAAGCACAGAAAACCGAACGCCGACTGCACGGTGTCGATGCCACCGGCGACAACGACGTTGCTGCGCCCGGTCTCGAGTTCGTTGACGCCCATGGAGATCGCCGCCAACGACGAGGCGCAGGCCGCATCCACGGTGAAATTGACACCGCCGAAGTCCAGACGGTTGGCAACGCGCCCGGCGACGACGTTGAGCAGCGAACCGGCGAAGGATTCCTCGGTCCATTCCGGCAGACGGTCCCAGACATCCTCGGACAGGTTCTCGACGAATCGCGGCAATTCCGCACGCAGCGCGTACTGGGTGCCGAGGTCGCCGAGACCGCCGCTGGTGCCGAGGATGATCGAGGTGTTCTCACGATCGAATCCGCCGTCGGCGAAACCGGCGTCGGCCAGCGCGCGCCGTGACACCTCCAGCGTCAGCAGCTGCATCGGATCGATCGACTTCATCGACCTCGGCGGGATGCCGTAGATCATCGGATCGAACGGCAGCTCGTCGAGAAAACCGCCCCATTTCGAGTAGACCTTGTCGCGCGCGGTCCGATCCGCATCGAAGTACAGCTGCCAGTCCCAACGCTCCTTGGGCACTTCGCGCAACACGCAGTTCTGACGCAGGATGTTGTTCCAGTACGCATCCGCCGCCAGCGCCTGCGGCAGCAGCGTGCCGATGCCGACGATCGCGACGTTCGACGGCGCCGCCACATCGGACGCATCGTCACGGCGGATCGTCCAGTTGGCCATCAAGGCCGCCGCACCGTCGCTGACTTCCAGGTGCAGATCCTCGATCGGCAGGGCCGCGTCGCGCAGCGTCGCCACCTGGCCGATCATGTACATGCCGTCGCTCAACTGCTGATCGGCCGCCACATCCACGATCGTGCCGCTGGCGTCACGGTTGACGCCCTTGGAGGCGATGCGCAGGCGCCCCATGTTGAGGTCTTCCAACTCGTCGCGAATCTCGTCCGCCGACTTGCCCTCGCGCAGCAGCTGCCGGCGCTGCGCGTAGAAATCGTGCGCGAACTGCGAATCGACACAGCGGGTGGAGTGCCCTGGCCCGGTCTCCAGACTCATGGTGCGTCGGCAGGCGATTGCCTGGGTCTGGAAACCTTCGACCACCGCGCCGGAGCGGACGATTTCCGGCGTGAACAGATAGGCCGTGCCCATCAGCATGCCGACCTTGAAGCCGCGCGCCGCCAGCGGTGCCGTCATCGCGGCGATCATCGCGCCGGAGCGCGCGTCATGGATGCCGCCGGCGAACAGCAGGTGGAACTCGCCCTCGCTGCCGGGCCTAGCCTGCGCCAGCAGCATTTCGATCATCTGTTCCCACAGCGGGAAACTGGTGATCGGCCCGATGTGGCCGCCGCATTCGCGGCCCTCGAACACGAAGCGGCGTGCGCCCTGTTCGATATACATCTTCAGCAGCGCCGGGGCCGGGGCATGGATATAGGTGGCAATGCCGCGACTCTCGAACTGCGCGGCCTGGTCGGGACGGCCGCCGGCGATCAGCGCATAGCTGGGCTTGCACGCCCAGATCGCTTCGCACTGCTCGTCGCGCAGGGTCTGCGGCACGAAGCCGAGCATGCCCACACCCCAGGGCATATCGCCGATCTGGCGGCGTGTGGACTCCAGCATCTCGCGCACCTGCGGCCCGCGCATCAGCGCCAGCGCCAGGAACGGCAAGGCGCCGCCGCGAGCCACATCGACCGCGAATTCGGGGCTGTCCGAGACGCGTGTCATCGGACCCTGTGCGATCGGGAAACGCGTGCCGTGCGATTCGGCCAGCGGCGCGCCGGGCGACAGGTGTTGGAGTCGGTTGGCGGTTTCGATGAACTGCTCGCTGGCGGCGCGCATCGCCTGCACCAGTTTGCCGACGCGTTTGTAGCGCTCGCGATAGATCGCCGCCACGCCGATGCCCTGGCCCAGCGGCAGCAGCTGATCGGGGGCCCAGCCCAGACGGGACCGGACTTCGCCGTGCCAGACCTCGATCGCCAACTCGCCACTTTCGGCGTCGCGAGAATGGGCTTCGATCGCCTTCAGCGATTCGCTGCCGGGCCGCGCATAGACCCGGCACGGCGCATTCGCCAGTTCTCCGAACAACCGCGTCTCGGAACCGTTGAGGCGTGCCAGCTCCAGCTTGACGCGATCCGACAACGCGGATTCGTCGAGCAACAGCAGTTGGTCGTCGAGCACCACGCCGGCGGCGCCGGCGATGCGCAGACCGGCTGCGGAATGCAGGCCGATTCCGCCACGCACATGAACCGGCTTGGCCACTTTGCCGAGCAGCTTCTGGGCGAGGATATAGGCGGTGTCGTCTCCGACCCAGCCACCGGCCTCGTGGCCCTTGGCGACGTAGGCATCGGGCTCGAAGCCCAGCGCCGCGATGTCGTCCGGCGAACGGATTTCGGCGAACAGCGAATGCGCTCCGGCCGACAACGATTCGAAGCGATCGCGGTCCGCGTCCACGAGCATCACTACCAGCTCGCGTTCGCCGGCTCGCTCGATCAGGCGCCGGCCCGTGCCGAGTGACTGTGGCGTCAGTCGCAGACCGATCCGGCCACGCGTGCCCGCAAGCAGGCGGTCGAAATTGTCCTCGACACGCTGCGCGTCGCTGGCATGCTCAAGGTCCAGAACCCCGACCGCACCGGCACGCGTCGCCGCCACAGCGATGCCCGGATGCGAAAGATCCGCCGGCACCAGACAGAAAATATCGAAACTGTTCACGTCCATGTCTTGCCACCCCAGGGCTTTTCGCCCTCATCGCGCCGCCGAATCCCTGCGTCACCGCCGCCGAATATCGACGATCAATGTTGCAACCCGTCTGCATGGATCGACCGATCCCCCCATTGCGGACAAGGCTAGCGCTTGCAACCTTCCAGAAACGGTACTTCCAGCACCTTTTCGTGCACGATCGGTCCGTGCCCGAAATAGCCGCTTTCGCCGAAGCACTCGCCGTGATCGGCGGTGACGATGAAGTGCGTGTCCTTCGGCGCCTTGTCGATCAGTGCGGCGAGCACTTCGTCGACATATTCCACCGTCTTGGTCTGCTGTAGATGCAGCATCCGCATCTGGTCGGCGTCGAAGAACTTGTCCTCGGTTTCGGTTCCGAGGTGATCGTCCATGCGTTTGAACACGCCGTGCACACCGGAAATGTGCGGCATCGTCTTCGGGTCCAGCATGTACGGGTAGTGGGTTTCGCCGAGATTCAGGAAGTGAAAGCTCGGCTCGTCCTGGTCGAACTCGATCTGATCGACGATGCCGACGAAGTCATTGTGGTTCGGCATCAGTTTGTATTCGTCGAAGTGCCGGTTCAGGTGCGAGAACGGATTGAGCACCGGCAGCGACACGCGCGCCTCGGTACGGTAGCCGTGGCTCTGCAGGACCTTCGGCAGCGACAGTTCGGGGATGAAGCTCTTGAACGACAGGCCGTCAATGCCGAGCCGGTCGACCCACTTGGAAAAGTCCTTCTTGTAGACCTCGGATGCGAACACACCCTGAGGACTCTCGTGCGGAATCATTCCCATCAGATAGGTGTAGTGGGACGGGCTGGTCCAGGAGGCAAACGAATAGCGTCGCGAGCCCTCGCCCAACGCATCCATGTTCGGGGTCTTCGCAGCCTGGTAGCTGTCGAAACGACAGCTGTCCATCACGATGAAGACCAGATTTTTCAATGCCATCCTTGTGCACGCTCCGTGTGGAATCACTGGACTGTCCATACCCCTGACGGACAGCGGGTGGGCAGTCTAACAAAGCAAATGTAACGTTTTGTGCATGGCGTTTCCGGTCATTGACTTCGATGCGATCATACCCACTTCAACTTCTTCAAATCGTGCTCGACGCGCTTGCCGCTTTGCTCTAGAATTCGCGGCCCTTTTGAAATCATGGCTAGGTAGCTCAGCCGGTTAGAGCGCGGCACTCATAATGCTGAGGTCGAGAGTTCGAGTCTCTCCCTAGCCACCATCTCGACTTCGATGACCGCAAGGCTTGCGAAATCCGCTCAACGGAATTCGACCGCCTGCCGTTCGTGCCCCCTCGCCGCCATCGGCGACCTTGCCAACATTTTCTTACGCAATTGTCTATCGCAAGCAAGCGACATGCCGGTATTCGGCATTTTGCAGGCGCGCGCGTCCGGTTCATGCTTCAATCGACTGCATGGAGCGGGCCCACCAGGCCCAGCCGACACCGTCAAGAACGAAAATGCGAGGAGACCACGGTGAAAGTCGCCGCGCGATGGACGACATCCCGACAGGGCAGCGCCTCGCCGCGTCAGGCCACCTCATGAATGCGGTCCAGTCCGCATCATCACTACTGCCGTTCACGCATTTCGAGGACAAGGTCGACGCCTGGCTGGAACAGGGCCACGCGCAGATGGGCCACCGGCTGTGGTTCCTGGCGCGTCTCGCGCCGGCACGAGCGGTCGTGCTGCGCAGCCTGGATGGTTTCGGTTGCATTCCCCCCGGAACGGTACTGCGCCTGCCATGCGAACTGTGGCGCGCCGAACAGGCCGACGGCGTGCACATCATCCCCTCGCTGTTGAACGCGGCGCTGTGCATCGACGACGCACGCGAACTTTGCCTGCAGGTCCGGTCCTGGATGTCCGCGCCCCTGCAGGACGCCACCGGCCATGCCTACGCCGCGCTGTTCGCCATGGATTCCGCCGCGCACGACGACTCGATTCATTGTCACAGCCACTCACTCAGGTTCGCAGCGCGTCAGCTTTCGACAATATTTATCGATGAGCAGCGCGACGTGGCGCGGCAGCGCGATCACGAACGCACCAGCATGCTGAACAGCATCGATCCCTCCACCGGCCTGTTCACGACCTCGGCCTGGCGTTCGAGCCTCGCGGTGGAGGAACAGCGCTGTCATCGGCTCGGCAACCCCTGCGGCGCCATCGCGATCCGCATTCAGACATCCACCGAGGACCGCCGTGAGCACGACCGTGCGTTACGCCGGATCGGCTGGATCGTGCGTTCGCTGGTTCAGAGCCCGCATCTGGCGGCACGCACCGACGACCATCTGCTCGGCGTGCTGTGCATCGACATCCACGCACCAGAGACGCAAAGTCTGACGCAGTCCCTGCGCGCCGCCTTTGACCAGGAACAACTGCCCGTCAGGCTCGCGCATGCACAGCGCGACCCCGCTTCACGCAATCTGCCAACCGCCTGGCTGACGGCACTGCGTGACGTTGTCTGAGACAGGCAACCGTTTCAACACGGATAATCCCCCGATGCCGCAGCCCGAACTTCTCGATGCCTTCGTCACCGCTGCGCGCGGCCTCGAACCGCTGCTGGCCACCGAGCTGAGCGAACTGGGGGCTCAGGACGTGCGGGAGCGTCGCGGCGGGGTCGCCCTGCGTGCGGATCTGGAAAGTCTCTATCGCGCCTGCCTGTGGTCGCGAACCGCGTCGCGCGTGCTGCTGCCGCTGTTCGTGGTGGACGCACCGGACCCGGAACGCCTCTACGAAGGCGCGCTCGCCCATGACTGGTCCGCCCTGTTCGATGTGGACGCGCGGCTGGCGATCGAAGTGGCCGGGCGCTCGCCAGGCATCACGCATACGCATTTCGCCGCGCTGCGACTCAAGGACGCGATCGTCGACCAGTTCCGCGAGCGCAGCGGACGCCGGCCCTCGATCGACACCGAACACGCCGATATCCGCCTGCATCTGCACCTTGATCGCGAACGCGCCACCATCAGCCTCGACCTTGGCGGCGGCAGCCTGCACGAGCGCGGCTACCGGCGCGATGGCGGTCAGGCGCCGCTGAAGGAAAATCTGGCGGCCGCGCTGCTGTTGCGTGCAGGCTGGGCCCGGCTCGCCGCCGAAGGCGCGGCATTCTGCGACCCGATGTGCGGCTCCGGCACGCTGGCGATCGAAGCGGCGATGATCGCCGCCCAGCAGGCCCCGGGCCTGTCGCGCCGGCAATGGGGATTCAGCGCCTGGCTGGGCCATCGTGCGGACATCTGGGAAACGGTGCGGCGCGAGGCGGTCGAAGCCAGACGCAACATCAGCCTACCGATTCATGCCTCCGATTCGGACCCGCGAGCCCTGGAGGCGGCGCGCGCCAATGCCCGACGCGCCGGACTGGAGCCGGCCATCACCTGGACGCTGGGCGACGCGCTGCAACAGACCGCGCCGGCCGCAACCGGCCTGCTGCTCAGCAACCCGCCGTACGGCGAACGCCTGGGCAGCGAGAACGAACTGATCAAGCTCTACAGCCTGTTCGGCAATCAGTTGCGGCAGGGTTTTGGCGGCTGGCATGCCGGCATCTTCACCGCCCGCCCGGACCTGGCGCCGCGCCTGGGCCTGCGCGCCTCGGCGATCCATTCGTTCTACAACGGCGATCTGCCGTGCAAACTGTTGCAGTTCGACATCCCGGCCGAACTGCCCTCGGCCGACCACGGCAGCGATTTCGCCAACCGCATCCGCAAGAACCTGCGCCACCTCGGCAAGTGGGCGCGGCGCAACGGCATCTCCGCCTACCGACTGTACGACGCCGACCTGTCCGAATACGCACTCGCGGTGGACCTCTACGACTGCGCCGGCGAAATCCATCTGCACGTCCAGGAATACCTGGCACCCAAGGACATCGACCCGGTGCGTGCCGAGCAGCGTCTTCGGCAGGCGCTGGCGGCCCTGCACAGCATTCTCGAACTGCCGTCCGAGCGGATGCACTTCAAGTTGCGCAAGCCACAAAAAGGCAGCGCCCAGTACGAACGCCAGAACCAGGCCCAGCGATTCTTCGAACTGATCGAGCACGACTGTCGGCTGAGCGTGAACTTCGACGACTATCTCGATACCGGCCTGTTCCTGGATCACCGACCGCTGCGTCTGCGCCTGCAACGCGAATCGCGCGACAAGCGCGTGCTCAACCTGTTCTGCTACACCGGCAGCGCCACTGCGCATGCCGCGGTGGGCGGCGCCTCGCGCACGCTGTCGGTTGATCTGTCCAAACCCTATCTCGAATGGGCGGCGCGCAACCTGCAAGCCAACGGCTTCGCGTCCACGCTACAGACGCGCCGCGGCGTGCGTTCCGCCTGGAACGAACCGCATGTGCTGCTGCAGGCCGACTGCCTGCAATGGCTGCGTGACCAAGCCGCCGATCCGGCCTCGCCACGCTTCGACCTGATCTTCTGCGACCCGCCAACCTTCTCCAATTCCAAACGCATGGAAGCGGTGCTGGACACGCAACGCGATCACGTGGAGATGATCCGCAACGCCGCCACCCTGCTGCGACCCGAGGGGGTTCTGTACTTCTCGACCAACCGGCGACGGTTCAAACTGGACGAGGAGGCACTGACGGGACTGCGGGCTGAGGACATCACCGCGCAGACGCTGGACGAGGATTTCAAGCGGCCGCCACCGGCGCATCGCTGCTGGAAAATCCGGCAGGTGGCGCCAAAGAACTGAACGAATGTGAACCGGCCGGGCGGCTCCCGACCGGTATACGGCTTGCGATTCGGTAACCGTCAGCCCGGACTTCAGAAACTGTAGTTGACGCCGAACGAGTAGTTCCGTGGGTCGCCATAGCGGTACTGGCTGTAGAACCCAACCTGGCTGTAGTACTTCTCGTCCGTCAGGTTATGGGCGTTGAATTGCAGGCTCAGGCGCTCGTTGACGTCGTAGCGCGCCATCAGATTGACCAGTGTGTAGGCGCCTTGCTCCAGCCGTTCCGGCTCACCGGTCACCGGATTGGCGCTGACGCCGGAGTCGATTTCGTCCTGCCAGTTGAAACCGCCCCCCACCGTCAAGCCCTGCAGTACGCCGGTGAAGCGGTGGGTTGAGAAGATCTTCAACAGTCTGCGCGGTTGATCGGTACTGACGTCCTGGCCAGCGGCGTCCTCGGCGGTGAACTGGGTGAAACCGATGCTGAGATTCCAGCCCGGCGCCACGGCGCCGACCACTTCGAGTTCGAAACCCTCGCTGGTGGTGCCCTCAGCCGCACGATAAGCCTGCTCCATGACGGTACCGGCGACGATGCCACCAGCAATGACCTGTCCCAGATTGTCCTGCTCGATTCGAAACAGGGCGAACGAGGTTTGCAGCGCCTCGTCCAGAAAGGTGCTCTTGAGCCCCGTCTCGTAGCTCTTGCCGACCACCGGATCGAGGACTTCACCTTCCAAAGTGCGTGCGTTCTGCGGCTTGAAGATTTCCGTATAGCTGGCATACAGCCGGTGGCTCCGGCTGAGATCGTAGAGCGCACCGGCATAGGGAATGAACACGCCATCGTCGCCGAAATCCTCGTCGACGCCATAGTTCACCCCGGTCCGCTCCCAGTCGGCCAGGCGGCCACCGACGATCAGCCGCAACGGCTCCGCCAGACTCAGATGCAGGGCGCCATAGAGACCCTGCTGCTCGGTTTCGAGATCGACCGCGGTATCCGCGGTCGAAGACCATTCCGGCTCAGGGTACGAGCCATCCCAACCGTAGAGGCTGCCGGCATCGGGATAAGGCGCGGCGAAAACGGCGGCGTAGCTGTCCGTATTCGCTTCCTGCTGGCTATAGAGCGCGCCCAGCACGAAGTCCTGCTTGCGCCCGAGCCAGTCGAAGTAGCCCTTGAGCTGGATGTCCACGCTGTCCTGCTCGCTGGCGCCGCTGCTGCGGTACGGATACGACACCAAGCCCTCGCCGGTGTCCTCGTCGAGCGTGCCGGACAGGTAAAGCAAGCGCGTCTTCTGCTCGTTTTCGAGACGGTTGTAGTTGGCGATCAGCGTCCAGCCATTGGAGAAGCCGTGAATCAGGTTGGCGAAATAGTTCTTGTTGATCGTGCGCCACCGGGTCCAGTCGGCCGCGGTGGTGGTGGAACGCGCAAAGTCGGTGCGCGAACCGTCGCTGTACCAGGACGGCAACGCGCCCCAGGTCGGTGAACCCGGATCGTTGTGCTGATCGCTGGCGCCCACACGCAGCAGGGTGTTGGGCGTGATGTCGGCCTCGAACACGCCGTAGAACACCGAGATGTCGTCTTCGTACAGGTCCTCGTAGGACTCGCCCCGTTCGTATTTGGCGACCACGCGTCCGCGCAGCGACCCAGTGGAATTGAGCCCGGAACTCAGGTCTGCGGTGACTTTCCGATTGTTCCAGCTGCCGACGCTGGCATTGAGATAGCCCTGGAACTGCGTGCTGTCCGCATGCTTGCGCACCAGATTGACCGAGGCCGAAGGATCGCCGGCGCCGGTAAGCAGACCGGTCGCGCCGCGGACGATCTCGATGCGATCGTAGAGCGCCACGTCGACGATCGTCTCTCCCGAGTCGCCGGCCAGACTCCAGGCCAGCGGCACGCCGTCGACCTGATAGTTGGTGATCTCAAAGCCTCGGGCATTGAAGGTATTGCGCACATCATCGATTTCATTCGCGGACACACCGACCGCATTGATGATCACGTCGGCCACCGTGTCCAGATTCTGATCGCGGATTCGTTGCGCGGTGATCACGCTGACCGACTGCGGCGTTTCGCGCGGCGTCAGGCCAAGCCCGGTCGCCATGTCGACCTTGTCGCTGGCGACATAGCCGCTGGAGACGACCACCTCCGTCAGCTGGATGTCCTCGCGCCCGGCCTCGACGGGTGCTTCCGGGTCGGCCGCCGGAGCCGCGATCGCGACGTCTGGGTCCGCTGCGAGTGCGAACATGGGAGTCCAGCACCACTGAATGAGCATGGCCAGAACGGCAAGCTTGGCGCTTGAGCGTCGATGCATCGTGAGAAGTCCCTGCAGGAAGAGTGCTCGTGTTGTTAATGATAATCATTATTGCCAGTTAATTCATCCTTTCACCCTGCCGCATCGCGTGGCATAGCCGTTGCTTGAACGCTTGTGCCTGCTCCGGCAGCGGCCACCACAACGACAAAACCAATGACTTTCTTTCAACGTACCGGGCGCGCGCGCTTCCGTCCGCCGACCGCCACCGCTCTGCTCCTGACGGTGCTGTCCGCCCTGGTCGGCACGAGCGCCCACGCCGCCGACAGACTCAAGCTGATCCTCGACGACGACGTGCCGATGCTGCACCCGGCTCAGCTGATGGCCTTGCAGTCGCCGCGCGTGGACGTGCTCGGCATCACCATCGTCAGCGGCTCCACCTGGCGCGACGAGAACGTGGCCCACGCGCTGCGCATGCTGGAGATCATCGGTCGACCCGAGGTACCGGTCGTGCCGGGTTCAGCGTTCCCGTTGGTCAATACCGAAAAGGAGACAGAACGCTGGGAGTCGCTGTTCGGCAAGCTGGTGTTCAAGGGTCCGTGGATGAAGCAATGGGTCGAGGACACCGTGCAGACCGCGCCGAACTACCACGCACACGATGTCGTACCCGACTTGCCGGAAGGCAATCCGAGCCTCGAAGCCTCCGATGAAATCGCGGCGAATTTCCTGATCCGCAAGGTCCGTGAATTTCCGGGCGAGGTCACGATCATCGCCACCGGTCCGCTGACCAATCTGGCGCTGGCGCAGCGGCTCGATCCCGAGTTCGCCGCCACGGCCAAGCAGCTGATCTACATGGGCGGCAGCATCAACCCACGGCAGATGCGCGATTCGGTGTCCGCCGCGCAGTTCGCCCGTGAATTCATCAACACCCCGCGCCTGGAATTCAACTTCCGCTGGGACCCGGAAGCCGCGAGCATCACGCTGCGTGCACCCTGGAAGAAGATCACGATGATTCCCGTGGACCCCTCAACCGCGACCGAACTCACGCCGAAGCTGGTCGAGCGCATGAGCGCCGCCGGCACGCCGCTGTCGAAGGCCTTCCAGGATCATCTGGAAACCGGCTTTCCCTTGTGGGACGAAATCGCCGCGGCGGTGTGGCTGGACCCGTCGATCATCACGAAAAGCAGTCAGCTCTACGTGGACGTGGACACCAGCTTCAGCGCCGGCTACGGCCAGACGCTGTCCTGGTCGGAGCACTACCAACCCGGCCTTGGCGAGCGACTGCAAACGGTGGTGCGGGCGATCGACGTGGACCGACTCGAGGACATGATGGTGGAGCTGATGAACCGCCCATTGCAGCGCAGGACATCGGAACAGCCCTGACAAGCTGCCTCGCGCAAAGACGCCAAGGCGCAAAGAAATCGCCGAAGAACAGACGGGCAAGTGGTGCTTGTACCTCGGAACAAATCCTTCGCGTCTTTGCGCCTTTGCGCGAGCCCCGCTTTTGGCCGTCGCACACTAGATCAGAGCTTCAGCACCAGCTTGCCGATGTGCGCGCCGCTTTCCATCATGCGGTGCGCCTCGGCCGCGTCATCCAGCGCGAAGATCTGGTGGATCACCGGCTTGAGCTGCCCGCTCTCGATCAGCGGCCAGACCCGCTGACGCAGCTGCGCGGCAATCGCGGCCTTGAATTCCACCGAGCGCGGTCGCAGCGTCGAACCGCTCACCGACAGGCGACGGCTCATGATCTTGCCCAGGTTCACGGTGGCTCGAGCGCCGCCGAGCAGGGCGATGATCACGATCCGGCCATCTTCCGCGAGGCAGTCGATCTCGCGCGGAACGTAATCCCCGGCCACCATGTCGAGAATCACATCAACGCCGCGTCCGCCGGTGTGCTCGCGAACCACGGCGACGAAATCCTGTTCCCGATAGTTGATCGCCGTGGCGCCAAGCGATTCGCAGGCCTGACACTTTTCAGCGCTGCCCGCCGTGGCGAACACCGGATGACCGAGCGCGCTGGCGATCTGGATCGCCGTCACGCCGATGCCGCTGCTGCCGCCCTGCACCAACAGCGATTCGCCCGGCGCCAGCGCCGCGCGGTCGAAGACATTGCTCCACACCGTGAAGCAGGTTTCCGGCAAAACGGCCGCCTGAATCTCGTCCAGACCGTCCGGAATCGGAAGACATACGCCGTTGTCCGCGAGACAGTACTCGGCATAGCCGCCGCCGTGGACCAGCGCGCAAATCCGGTCGCCGACGGCGAAACCGGAGTCGCCGCAATCGCCGTCGACGATCGTGCCTGCCACTTCCAGGCCCGGCAGATCGGAGGCACCCGGCGGCGGCGGATAGGCGCCCATGCGCTGAAACACGTCGGGCCGGTTCACGCCAGCGGCGGCGACCCGAATCAGCACCTGACCCGGTCCGGGTACCGGGCGCGGCCGCTCGCAGGCCTTCAGCACCTTCGGCCCACCCGGTTCGCTGATTTCGATCGCCTTCATGGTCTGGCTCATTACTTCACGTGCTCCTCTGCCGGGACAGGACATATTCGCGTCATGCACGGAGTCTAGGCTCTACCGGTTCTACTCGCCGGACCTTTCAAACGTGTCGGAACCGCCGCGCTCCATCGTCTCATTGTTGATCGAGGTTCGTCCGATCTCGCCGGTCACGAGCATCGCCGAGGCCGCCGATCTGCTGCTGGGCAATGAATACGATCGCCTGCTGTGCCTGCCAATCGTGTCCAACGGCACGGTGGTCGGTGTACTCAGCCGTAATCAGTTGAACCAGATTTTCATGCACCGCTACGGTCGCGAATTGTACGGCCGCCGACCTGTCTCCAGCGTGATGAATCGCGAACCGCTGGTCGTGAGAATCGACGATTCGCTCGAAAACGCCGCCGCCTATGTCGGCGCACGCCTGCAGTCGCCGATCACCGAGGACTTCGTGATCGTGCGCGATCAACGCTACCTCGGCGTCGGCCTGGTGCTGGATCTGCTCTCGGCGATCCAGAAGCAGCTGGTCGACAGTCGCAGCGACGTGTCGCGGGCCTATGACAGCCTCAAGGCCTCGCAGGCCGCGCTGGTTCAGTCCGAAAAGATGGCCTCGCTCGGTCAGATGGTGGCCGGCGTCGCACACGAGATCAACACGCCACTGGGCTATGTGCGCAACAACGTGGAAATGTTCGCGCTGACGCTGGACGCGCTGGCCGAAACCATCGAGCACAGTGAGAGCCTGCTGCAGTTACTGGTCGAAGGCAGTGCCGACGAGACCGAGTTTGCACAGTGCCTGGACGCCGCCAGCCAATCACTGAGTGAGGTCCGCGACAACCAGCTGATCGACGACACCCGCGAACTGCTGACGGACACCCTGTTCGGGGCCGACTCGATCCGGGACCTGGTGCTGGGGCTGCGCGACTTCTCGCGTCTCGATCAGGCGCCCGTGGACGCCGTCGATCTGCATGCCTGCATCGAACAGGCGCTGACCATCGCCAACAACGCGATCAAGAGCCGGGTGCAGGTGATTCGCCGCTTCGGCACGCTACCGGCGGTGAGCTGCTCGCCTTCGCAAATCAATCAGGTGCTGCTCAATCTCATCGTCAATGCGTCACAGGCGATCGAACACGATCAGGGCAAGCTGCTGATCAAGACCTCCGAAGCGGACGGGTGGGCCCGAATCTCGATCCAGGACAACGGCAAGGGCATCGCGCCGGAGCACCTGAAGCGCATCTTCGATCCGTTCTTCACCACCAAGCCGGTGGGCGAAGGCACCGGCCTGGGGCTGTCGATCTGCTACCAGATCGTGCAGGCCCACGGCGGCCGCATCGACGTGGTGTCCGAACCCGGGCGCGGTACGCGCTTCGTGATAAGCCTGCCGCAATCGCAGCCAGGCCAGTCGGCGCAGGCCGCATGAATGCCCTGAGCACCAAACCGACCGTGCTGCTGGTCGACGACGAGGAACGGATCCTGCGTTCGCTGTCGATGCTGTTCCGGCTGCAGTTCAAGGTTCACGCCACAACCGACCCGCAGCAGGCCATCGCCATTGCGCGCAACGAGCCGGTGCACGTCGTGGTGTCGGACCAGCGCATGCCGCAGATGCTCGGTGCCGATCTGCTGCGCGAAATCCGGGCGGTCTCCCCGAACAGCATGCGGCTGCTGCTGACCGGCTACTCCGAATACGACGCCGTAGTGGCGAGCATCAACGAAGGCGAAGTGTTTCGCTTCATCGCCAAACCGTGGAACGCCGCCGAACTGCGCAGCAGCGTGCTGCAGGCGGCCGAGATCGCGATGAGCCTGAGCCAGCAGGCCGCCCCCGAACAGCTTGTGCCGATGGCCGCCACTCCAGCGGGCGTGCTGGTGATCGACACCGACCCCTCCACCGAACAGAGCGTGCGCGAGATCGTCGGCGCCGCACGACCGGTGTACGGCGCGGCATCACTGGACGAGGGTTTCGAGTGTCTCGCCAGACACGATGTCGCGGTATTGATCAGCGAACTGTTCGTCAATGGCGAGGCCCTGACCGGCGCGCTGCAGATGCTCAAAGCCCAGCATCCCGAGGTGGTGACGCTGGTGCTGACCTCGTTTCGCGACGTATCGACGCTGGTCGGACTGATCAATGGCGCGCAGGTGTACCGGTTTCTGCCGAAGCCCTTGCGCAAAGGACCGCTGTCGATGAGTTTGCAGTCCGCGCTGAATCACCGGCAGACGCTTCATGCACAGCCACGGCTGGCGCGACGCCACGCCGTCCAGATAACGCCTGGCGAAGGCGACCCACGCATTGCCAGCAAGGTGATGAGCTATCTGTCGCGCCTGCGCGCACGCAGCCTGGGGTCGTCCTAGGACCGCGACGCGGCGGTTTCGAAACAAGCCGTAGCCCGGATGAAGCGCAGCGGAATCCGGGAGCAAGGTTTTACAATGTCGCCCGGCTCCCGGACTGGTGCCGTGACAACAAGCTAAGTTGTGCATCGGCCGCCGAATCGTTCAAGGTCCTGTTCGCCGGTTCGAGCCAGGACGGCATTCATTTCTAGTCGGGGCTCATGGCTTTATGCTGAGCAGACACTTGGCTGACAACACAGGGCGGCGCCAATGTCCCTCGAAAGCAGACCTCAGTATCATCAGCGTGCAGCCGTGCGTACCGACCCACCCTTGATCGAGCCGCGGCTCAGTCCATCGTCGCCGCGAGTCCACGCCCAGGAGTCGAAGACATGCAGGACACGAACGAAGCGGACCGGCTCAGACTTTCGCGGCGCAATGTCCTGGTCGCCGGAGCGGCCTCCGCGACCGTCGCAGCGGTGCCGTCCATCGGCATGAGCCAGGACGCTGCCCCACCGCCCACCGCAACCACGTCGCTGCAGGTCAACGGCAAGACCCGGGAACTGGTGCTCGACACGCGCACGACCCTGCTCGACGCATTGCGCGAGCATCTGCGGCTGACCGGAACCAAGAAGGGCTGCGACCATGGGCAATGCGGCGCCTGTACCGTGCTCGTCGACGGACGGCGCATCAACGCCTGCCTGACGCTGGCGGTCATGCACGAGGGCGCCAGCATCACCACGGTCGAGGGGCTCGGCACCCCGGGCGCGCTGCATCCGATGCAGGCCGCGTTCGTCCGGCATGACGGCTATCAATGCGGATACTGCACGCCGGGCCAGATCTGTTCGGCCGTGGCGGTGCTCGACGAGATCAAGGACGGCATCCCCAGCCATGTCAGCCCGGACCTGAACGCCGCGCCGCATCTCAGCGTCGATGAAGTCCGTGAGCGGATGAGCGGCAACATCTGCCGCTGCGGCGCCTATTCCAACATCGTCGAGGCGATGCTCGAAGTGGCCGGGGATTCGGCATGAAGGCGTTCAGCTACGAGCGCGCGAACACGCCGGCCGAAGCCGCCGTGGCCGCCGCGCGCATGCCCGGAGCCAAGTTCATCGCGGGAGCCACCAATCTGCTCGACCTGATGAAGCTGGAGATCGAGACGCCCTCGCACCTGATCGACATCAACCGGCTGGCGCTCGACCGCATCGAGCCCAGCGCCGACGGCGGTCTTCGTATCGGCGCGCTGGTTCGCAATACCGATCTGGCGGCCGATACGCGCGTGCGCCGGGACTATGCGGTGCTGTCGCGCGCGCTGCTGGCGGGCGCCTCGGGGCAGCTGCGCAACAAGGCGACCACTGCCGGCAATCTGCTGCAGCGTACGCGCTGCCCGTACTTCTACGATCCGAATCAGGCGTGCAACAAGCGCCTGCCCGGCAGCGGCTGTTCGGCCATCGGCGGCGTCAGCCGGCAGCTTGGCGTGATCGGCGGCAGCGAGGCCTGCATCGCCACGCATCCCAGCGACATGGCGGTGGCCATGCGCGTGCTCGATGCCCGCGTGGAAACCGTGAAGCCGGACGGCAGTCGCCGCGACATTCCGATCGCGGACCTGCATCGCCTGCCCGGACAGACGCCGCATATCGAAAACACGCTGGAACGCGGCGAGTTGATCACGGCCGTGACGCTACCCAGGCCCCTCGGCGGCGTTCAGCTCTACCACAAGGTCCGGGATCGTTCGTCGTATGCCTTCGCGCTGGTCTCGGTCGCGGCGGTGGTGCAGCGCGACGGCAGCGGCCGCGTCGCCCTGGGCGGGGTGGCGGCCAAACCCTGGCGTGACGAGGCGGCGGAAGCGGAAATGCCGCAAGGCGCCAAAGCGGTGGCGGCACGGCTCATGGACGGCGCGACACCCACGCCGCAAAGCCGGTTCAAACTGACCCTGGTCGAACGCACACTCGGCGCCGTGATGGCGCAGGCGAGGTCGGCATGAAGTTCGAGACGCCCGCCACCACCAATCCGATCGACCGGCTCAAGCTCATCGGCAAGCCCACCGACCGGATCGACGGCCCGGCCAAGACCACCGGCACCGCGCGCTATGCCTACGAGCAGCACGATGCCGTGCCGCATCAGGCGTATGGCTATGTCGTCGGAGCCGCGATCGCCAAGGGACGAATCAAGTCCATGGATACGTCCCGCGCCCTGGCTGCGTCCGGCGTGCTGGCGGTGGTGACCTCCGCCAATACCGGCGATCTCGGCAAGGGCCGCTTCAATACCGCAAGACTGCTCGCCGGCCCGGACGTCCAGCACTACCACCAGGCGATCGCGCTGGTGGTGGCCGAAACCTTCGAGCAGGCGCGGTCCGCCGCCCAGTTGCTGGACGTGTCCTACACCCGCGATCAGGGCGTGTTCGATCTGGCCGCGGCACGGAATACCGCCGTGCCGTCCGACGAACAGCAGGACGTCGCGGTCGGCGACTTCGGCAGTGCCTTTGCCGCATCGGCGGTGCGGTTCGACGAAAGCTACAGCACGCCGGACCACAGCCACGCGATGATGGAGCCGCACGCGACGATTGCCGCCTGGGAAGGCGAGAAGCTGACCCTCTGGACCTCGAACCAGATGATCAACTGGAGCCGGGGTGATGTCGCGAAAACACTCGGTCTGTCCCAGGACAACGTCCGCCTGATCTCGCCCTATATCGGCGGCGGCTTCGGCGGCAAGCTTTTCATCCGCGCCGACCTCATTCTCGCCGCGCTTGGTGCCCGCGCCGTGAAACGGCCAGTCAAGGTCAGCCTGACGCGCCCACTGATCTTCAACAACACCACGCATCGGCCGGCAACGATCCAGCGCATCCGGATCGGCGCCGGACACGACGGCCGGATCACCGCCATCGGCCACGAATGCTGGTCCGGCGACCTTCCGGGTGGCGGGCTCGAGAACGCGATCCAGCAGACTCGGCTCCTCTATGCCGGCAGCCATCGCATGATGACGGCTCGGTTGGCGACCCTGGACCTGCCGGAAGGCAACGCCATGCGCGCGCCGGGCGAAGCGCCGGGACTGATGGCCCTGGAAATCGCCATGGACGAGATGGCCGAAAGGCTCGGGCTGGACCCGATCGAATTCCGCGTGCTCAACGACACCCAGGTCGATCCTGAAAACCCGCAGCGCCCCTTCTCCCAGCGCCAGCTCATCGCCTGTCTGCGCAACGGCGCCGAGCGTTTTGGATGGAGCCGCCGGCAGTGCGAACCCGCCAGTGTCCGGGACGGTGGCTGGCTCATCGGCATGGGCGTCGCCGCCGCGTTCCGCAACAATCTGCTGACCAAATCAGGCGCCCGCGTCCGTCTCGAGCGCGACGGCTCGGTGACGGTCGAGACCGACATGACCGACATCGGCACCGGCTCCTACACGATCATCGCGCAGACCGCCGCCGAAACCATGGGCCTCGGGCTCGAGCAGATCACGGTACGCCTTGGCGATTCCGACTTCCCGGTGTCGGCCGGCTCCGGCGGCCAGTGGGGCGCGAACAACTCCACGTCCGGCGTCTACGCCGCCTGCATGAAACTGCGGGAAACGGTGGCCCGGACTTTGGGGTTCGATCCGACCGAAACCGATTTCAGCGACGGGCGGGTGCGTGCGGGAAACCGGGACGCGCCGCTCGCGGACGCTGCCCGCGACGGCGAACTCGTGGCCGAGGACCGCATCGAGTACGGCGACCTCGACAAGCAGTATCAGCAGTCCACCTTCGGCGCGCACTTTGTCGAAGTCGCCGTCGACGCCATGACCGCGGAGATCCGCATCCGGCGCATGCTGGCGGTGTGCGCGGCCGGGCGCATCATGAATCCCAAGGCCGCCCGCAGCCAGGTCATCGGCGCCATGACCATGGGTGCCGGCGCAGCCCTGATGGAGGAGCTGGCCATCGACAAGCGATTCGGCTACTTCGTCAATCACGACCTCGCGGGCTACGAAGTGCCGGTGCACGCGGACATCCCGCACCAGGACGTCATATTCCTCGACGAGGTCGACCCGATCTCCTCGCCGATGAAAGCCAAGGGGGTCGGAGAACTGGGCATCTGCGGCGTCGCCGCCGCCGTCGCCAACGCCATCTACAACGCCACCGGCGTCCGCGTCCGCGACTACCCGATCACGCTCGACAAGCTGATCGACCGGCTGCCGGACAGCGTGTAAGCGCAGCTTGGACAGCTGAATTCGCTGCTGCGAAAGCGCGGTGCGCCGCTGGGGGCGCGAGCGGCATCACGCCGCGTGTGATTGACGTTAGTCGATGAGCGCCAACAGATGCGCGGCCGCAGCCAACTGCAGCAGCCAGTCGGCGGCAAGTCCAGCCAGTAACAGCGCCGAACCGACCAGCACCAGGCTCAAGCGTATGCTGCCGCCTAGCACCGCGACGGCACTCGGGGACCTGCCAAAGTAGACCGTGCCGATCGGCCTCAGGTAGTAGAACAGCGAAATCACGGTATTGATGACGGCGGCCACAGCCAGCCAGGCGTAGCCGCCGTCGATCGCCACCGAGAACAGCAGCAGCTTGCCGACGAAGCCCACCAGCGGCGGAATGCCGGTCAGCGACAGCAGGCTGAGGACCAGCACCAATGCCGCCCACGGCCGTATCGCGCCCAGACCGGCGTAATCGGCCAGCCGCGTGCGCCCGCGCAGCTCGGCCACGACGGCGAAGGCGGCGAGATTGGCCAGCGCATAGCCCAGCAGGAAGTAGAGCAGGGCCGCTTCGGCCCGCGGCGAAAGACCGACCAGTGCCACGGCCACCAGCGCATAGCCGGACTGCGAGACCGAAGACCAGCCGAGCAGCCGCCGCAGGTCGTCCTGCCACAGCGCGGCGAGATTGCCCAGGCTCATCGTCAGCAGTGCCAGTACCGCGACCAGCGGCCGCAGGTCCAGGGTTTCGACCGGGAACAATCCGACCAGCCGCGCCAATGCCACCGCAGCGCCGACTTTCGGCACCACGGTGAGAAACGCCGCGGCCGGTGCCGGCGCGCCTTCGGCGACGTCCGGCAGCCAGGCGTGCAGCGGAAAGGCCGCCAGCTTGAAGGCGATGCCGAGTACGCACAGGCCGGCGCCGATCAGCAGCAGCGGCGAGGCTTCCGCGCCGGCAAGAGCCGTCGCCATTGCGTCGTAGCGCGTCGTGCCGAGCAGGCCGAACAGCAGCGTCACACCGACCATCAGCAGCGCATTGGCGAAGGCGCCGATCAGGAAATACTTCATGCCGGCCTCGACCGAGATCGACCAGTCACGGTGGTAAGCCGCCAACGTGTAGCCAGTCACCGAGGACAGCAGCACCGCAAGGCTGAGCTGCAGCAGGTCCGCGGCACCGGCCAGCATCATGGCGCCCACCGCGGACAGCAGCAGCAGACTGTAGAACTCGCCGTGGCGGCGGTCGTCGGCAAGCCAGCGCGGCGCCAGCAGCACACACAGGCCGCTGGCCAGAACGATCAGCAGCCGCGCCTGCACGGCGATGCCGTCCAGCGCCCAGCTTCCGGAGAAGCCGAGCCGCGGTGGCGTCGTCAGCTGCTGTGCACCGAGCAGCAGCGCGGCGAGCACGCCGAGCAGCGCGATGCCCGCGCACAGTGGCTGCCGCGACTGCGGCAGGAAGGCCGCCGCCAGCAGCGCCGCCACCGCCGCCAGCGCCAGCGCGATCTCGGGGCCGACGTCACCGATCGGCATCGTCAGCCGCCGACGATCGTGGCCGCTGCGCGTTCGATCGGCCGCAGCAGCCAGGCGGGATAGACACCGATCAGCAGCACCAGCGCCAGCAGTACCGTCAGCACGGCCAGCTCCACCCCGCGCAGGTCGGCAAACGCCGGCTGGCCCTGCGGCGCCGTCCCGAAGAACAGCCGCTGCACCATCTGCAGGAACAACGCGGCCGTCACCAGGACGCCGAGCAGCGCGATCGCCGCCATCCACGGATGCAGCACGAAGGTGCCGGCGAAGATCTGGAATTCGGCGACGAAGCCGGCCAGGCCCGGCAGGCCGAGGCTGGCGAAGGCGGCGACGATGAAGGCCGCCGCCAGCTTCGGCGCATTGCCGGCAAGACCGCCGTAGTGAGCCATTTCATAGTCCTGACGGCGCTGCCAGAAGACGCCCGTCATGAAGAACAGCGAACCGGTGATCAGACCGTGCGCGAGCATCTCGACCACGGCGCCGGTCAGGGCCAGCTGCCGCGCGGCGGTCTCCCCGGCCAGCATGGAACCGGCGGCCGCGATGCCGAGCACGGAGTAACCCATGTGGTTGATCGAGGTGTAGGCGATGCGCTGCTTGAGATTGCTCTGCGCCAGGGCCACCAATGCGCCCCAGAGGATCGAAGCCAGAGCCAGCGCCGCCAGCCACGGCGCGTGGCGGGCAAAGGTTTCGCCCATCATCGACAGCGGGATGCGGATCAGCCCGTAGCCCCCCATCTTCAGCAGCACGCCGGCAAGGATCGCCGAGGCCGGAGCCGGCGCCTGCACGTGTGCCGGCGGCAGCCAGGTGTGAACCGGAAACAGCGGCGTCTTCACCGCAAAGCCGAAGACGAAGCCGAGCAACACCAGGGTCGCGCGAAGGCCGCCGCCGTCGAGCGGCTGGCGCTCGATCAGCACCCGCATGTCGAAGCTCAGCGGCGCATCGGCCAGCGCCAGACCGAGGATCGCGAGCAGGATCGCCAGCGAGCCGGCGAGCGTGTAGAGGAAGAACTTCAGCGCCGCGCGTGGGGCGTCGCCGTGGCCCCAGCGCCCGATCAGGAAATACATGCCGACCAGGCTGAGGTCGAAGAACACGTAGAACAGCAGCAGGTCCAGCGCGAGGAACACACCCAGCGAGACGCCCTGCAGGAACAGCAGCCAGGCGTACCAGTGCCGGGCCCGCGCACCGAGCACCTGCGGCCAGGCCAGCGCGGCGACGAACAACAGTGCGCTCATCGCGGCCAGGCTCAGCGAGATGCCGTCCACGCCGAGGCGCCAGCCGACGCCGAGCGAGGCGATCCACGGCAGGTCGACCACGTGCTGGAACGCCGGTGCGGCGGCAGTGCCGTCGAAGCCCGCCCAGGCGGCGGCGAGCAGCAGCAGCGGAATCACGCCGAACGGCAGCGCGCACAGGCGTGCCCGCCGCGCATCCAGCCGCGTGGCGGAGGCCAGAATCAGAGCGCCGAACAGCGGGACGAGAATCGTCAGCGTCAACATCGTCAGCTCCCGAGGATGAGCATCGCGCCGAGCAGGGCCGCAGCGACGACGATCAGGCTGTAGTACTGGTGTGCAAGACCGCCCTGCAGGCGCGGCGCGATGCGGCCGCCGAAGCTGACCAGGCGCGCCACGCTTGCGGGCACCCCGTCGCTGAGGCGCTCGCCAGGTCCGGTACCCAGGCGCGCACCGGCGCGGGCCAGCCCTGCGGCGCCGCGCGCGCCACGCTCCACCGCGCGCGCATCGAAGCGGGCAAAGCCGCGCGCAGCCCGCAGGCCGAACGCGGCGATGCCGCTCACCGGGGCGTCGAGCAGCGCCTCGTCGACCCGGCGGCAGGTCTGCGACAGGGCCGTCACCGGCCCCACGAACAGCCGTTCGATCAGGCGCGGCAGGCCCAGCCATTCCGCCGCTGCGGTGGGCGCGAGCCAGCGGTGCGCCGAGACGGCGCCGAGCGCGAGGCCGGCCAGCACGAACAGCAGCGACAGCAGCTGCTCGCCGGGCGGCGAAGCGGGGATCTCGCCGGCGAGTACGATCGCGATGCGGTCGCGTAGCGGCGCCAGCCACAGCACGCCCAGCAGCAGGCAGGCCAACGCCAGCGTGCCGATGGCGGCGCGTTCGGCGGTGCCGGGCGCGCGGTCCCGCGAAGCGGTGCCGGTGCCGCGTCCGAAGGCGAGCCACTGGAAGCGCAGCGCGTAGGCAGCGCTGAGGCCGCCGGCCAGCATCGCCAGCAGCGCTGGCGCCGGGCCGCGATGCGCTACCGCGCCGGCGATGGCCTCCTTGCTCCAGCCGCCGCCGAGCGGTGGCAGGCCGGCCAGCGCCAGCGCGGCGACGGCGCTGAATGCCGCCACCGCCGGCAGGCTGCGGCCGAGGCGCAGCCGCGGCAGCTCGTAGTGCCCGGCGCGCTCGCCGGCCGTGCCGGCGGCGAGGAACAGTGGCGCCTTGAACGCGGCGTGTGTCAGCAGGTGCAGCAGCGCAACCAGCGGATAGCCGGCGCCGACCGCCGCGAACATCAGGCCGAAATGGGCCGAGGTCGATGCCGCCAGCAGTTTCTTCGCGTGCGTCTGCAGCAGCGCGACCAGGCCACCGCAGAGCGCGGTGGCGAGACCGAGCACCATCGTCGCGGCGCCAAACCAAGCCAGCGCGGCGAACGCCGGCTGCAGCCGGACCAGCAGCCAGGCGCCGGCCGCAACCATGGCTGCGGCATGCAGCAGCGCCGAGACCGAAGTCGGCCCTGCCATCGCGCGGAACAGCCACGGCGAGAACGGCAGCTGGCCGGACTTGGCGGCCGCGGCCATCAGCACGCCGGCTGCGACCAGGACAAGCAGCGATGGCGGCAGGTCCACAAGCGCCGCGTAGTCGAACGAACCACTGCCGGCATAGGCCGCCATCGCGGCAACGAACAGGCCGAGGTCGCCGGCCCGCGTGATAACGAAGGCGTAGCTGCCGGCGGTGCCGGCTTCCGGCGCCTGCCAGCGATGCGCGATCAGCGCCCAGGAGCAGGCACCGACGAGTTCCCAGGCGATCAGCAATGTCAGCAGGTCGGCGGCGATGAGCAGCAGCTCCATCCCGGCGCAGAAAAGCAGCAGCAGCCCGATCAGGCGGCGCAGGCCGGCGGCGTGCTCGTGGGCCGCGGCATAGACGCAGACCGGCAGCGCCACCGCGGGCACCAAACCCGCCATGACGCTGGCCTGCGGCGGCATCCCGGCGCGGCGCTGCAGGGCGCCGCTCCAGGCCAGCGTCGCCTCCTGCCCGGCGGCCGCCGCGGCCAGCGCCAGCGTCGCGGCCAGCGCCAGCGCCGCCACGGCGCCGAGGTAGCCGCGATGC
>JAHZLQ010000076.1 GCA_022599775.1 Gammaproteobacteria bacterium | reverse complement strand
GCCTGGCGTTCAACCTGAAGCGGATGGCGGTCTTGAACGGATGACGAAAGTGAAGGAAAGGTCCGTTTTCATGCCCGACCAGCCGACTTTCGCCCCGCTCGACGAATCCTGCCCAGATCAGCGCGGTCAAAAAATAACCACACCAGAACGCAGCAGGTGGCCTGCGTTTTCAAGTCCGACAGGCTGCTAGGCAGGCCGCCCTCTCCCCACCACCCGCTCCGCGGGCGGTCCTCCCCTCTCCCACGTCGTGGGCGAGGGGCAGCGGACTCGCTGCGCGAGATTCACGTTGAACGCACATCGCGGCCTGTTCGTCCGGCGAAGCGGAACACGGGTGTAGCTTCTCTGGTCGGGCACCAACCGTGTGCGGAGCCTTGGCCCGTCCGCCGGGGCACGATTGCTGGCACCATCAGCTGCACCCCAGGGAATAGGCGATTCACGCAATGACCAATAATCCGGAGTACGAACCGCAACAAGGCAGAGCGGCCAGCCGTACGGGCATACTGCTGTTCGCGATCTTTGCCTACGCGGTCGGCGTGACGGGGCTCTTCGTCCTGATTCTGGCGATGGCCGGCATCATGGAATTGGGCCAAGTGCGCTTGGTTTCCGGTCGCGCTGGCGCGATCTTCGTCAACCTCGGCTTACTCCTTGGCTTCGCGCTGCAACACTCCGCCATGGCTAGACCCGGCTACAAGGCATGGAGCGCGCGCCACGTTCATCCATCCTTGAACCGGGCCTGCTATGTCTTGGCGTCGGGCATGGCGACCGTGCTGCTGGTGTTGCTGTGGCAACCTTTGGGCGGAATCATCTGGCAGACCTCTGGCGCTTTGGCCTGGCTGATGTGGTCCGTGTTCGCCTTCGGTTGGATCTACCTGCTGGCGGCGAGCTTCGCGATCAACCATTTCGACCTGTTCGGCCTGCGCCAGGCCTGGTACGCAAGCCGCAACCAAAACTGCCCGGACCT
Source organism: Gammaproteobacteria bacterium (assembly GCA_022599775.1). Lineage (GTDB taxonomy): Bacteria > Pseudomonadota > Gammaproteobacteria > Nevskiales > Nevskiaceae > Banduia. The sequence goes on along the minus strand of JAHZLQ010000076.1, from coordinate 26,677 downwards.
CGCGTTCGAGGAACATTGGATGTATCGCTACAGCCGTCACCCGATCATGCTCGGCATTCTGATCGGAATCTGGTTTCCGGCGTACATGGACGCTAGCCGGCTGATGCTGTCGGCGGGCCTGAGCATCTACATGCTCATCGGCATCTACTTCGAGGAGCGCGACCTGGTTCGGCAATGGGGCGCGCACTACGAGGACTACCGAAAGCGCGTCGGCGCTCTGTGGACACTGAAGTCCGGCGCATGAACCAACGGCAGGCGCGCTCTGCTCCGACCGCTTTCGGCAGCGCACGCCAGCCTGAGGGACTTTCTGAGATACAGTGCCAATCCTTCCTCGTACCGCCTTTGTCCGAGTGACGATATGACCATGCCCCCTCCCTATCCGATCGGAACGCCCGGACGCCCCTGGGGCGAAGCGGAGCTAGCCGAATGGTACGCGCGACAAACCCGCAAGCGCAGTTACACCGGGGAGGTTTTGAGCGCAATCGAAGCCCTGCGCGCCCGCTATGAAGTGGTTCAGTACGGCCAGCTGAGCGAAGACCCCGTACGCTATCCGCTGTTCGCGCTCAGACACGCCGCGCCGCGAGACGACTTGCCCACGGCCTTGGTGACCGGCGGCGTGCATGGTTACGAAACCAGCGGGGTTCAAGGGGCCTTGCGGTTCGTCGAACGCCATGCGCAGGCATATGAAGGCCGCATCAACCTCATCGTGGCGCCCTGCGTGAGCCCCTGGGCGTACGAGGTGATCCAACGATGGAACCCGCAGGCCATCGATCCGAACCGTTCGTTCTTCGACGGCAGTCCGGCGCAGGAGTCCGCGGCGTTGATGAAACTGATCGCGCCGATAAGAGACCGGATACTGGTGCACATCGATCTGCACGAAACCACGGACACGGACGAATCCGAATTCCGCCCCGCGCTGGCGGCGCGCGACGGCAAGCCCCACGAACCCGGCGAAATTCCCGACGGCTTCTATCTGGTGGACGACACCGAGTCGCCTCAGCCGGAATTCCAGGACGCGATCATCGCCGCCGTGCAGAAAGTTACACACATCGCCCCGGCGGATGCACAGGGCGAGATCATCGGTTCACCGGTGGTCGCTCGCGGTGTGATCCGCTATGCGCTGCGGCAACTGGGGCTGTGCGCGGGTATCACCGACGCGCGCTACCGAACGACCACCGAGGTTTATCCCGACAGCCCGCAGGCAACGCCCGAGCAGTGCATCGCCGCGCAGGTGACGGCGGTGTGTGCGGCGCTGAATTTTGCGCTGGAACAATAAGCCACCGACGGTGTGGTCCGGGGCCTCCAGCGGCATCCGGTGAGGCTGCTTGGATTCCGGATTCTCGCTGTGCGCCAGCGACTCTGACATTCTGGCTGCGCCGAGTTCACGCCCGTACGACACATCCAAGCTCGGCGCCCCGCCGCGTCGTTCCGGACAGGCCGCAGGGCTGATCCGGAATCCATGCGGCGGCGCCTCCGGAAACGAGGCGGCCGCTCAAGCTCGTGTACAGCAGCAGACCAGCGCTCACGCCGCCGGCACCCCACACAAGCACATGCCGGACTCAGGGCATGAGGCCGCCAGCCCCGGATCACAAAGACGCCGACTCCGCCATACTCGGCGCCCCCATACGCACGGTTGCGGCCGCGCCCTCGCGCTGCCCGCCGTCGACAACAAGAAAATCCATGCCTAGCGTTCGCCTGAACTACCAGACCATCGAGTTCGATCACGTGGACATTCACGTGCGCTCGCTGCGTGATCTCCAACAATTCTCGGATGATGCCGAACAGACCGCCGAAGCCTTCGGCATGCCGCTGTCGAGCTGGCCGTTGTTCGGTGTGCTCTGGGATTCGGGCCGCGTGCTGGCGCAGTTCATGAGCGATTTCGAGTGCAGCGACAAACGCATCCTCGAAGTGGGCTGCGGGATCGGTCTGGCGAGCCTGATGTTGAACAGTCGCAACGCGGACATCACCGCGACGGACTTTCACCCGGAAGCCGGCCATTTTTTGGCGGAGAACGTGCGCCTCAACAACGGGCGAGCGATTCCCTTCGTCCGCACCGGTTGGGCCGATGCGCCGTCCAGCCTCGACCGCTACGATCTGATCATCGGCAGCGACGTGCTGTACGCCGTTGAGCAGATCGACGTGCTCTCGAACTTCGTGGAACAGCATGCGCAGCCACGGTGCGAAGTCGTGGTCGTGGACCCTGGCCGGGGTTTGCAGCCCCACTTCACGCGAAACATGCAGGCCCTGGGTTACGGCCTGACACAGAGCAAACCTGTGCGGACGGCGGGTTCGTCACCGGATTTCAACGGTGACATTCTGTGCTACCGACGCTGAGCGGCAGGGCTTTCGGCTTGATCGCCTCCTACAAACATCGACCGCCCGTGATTCCCCGACCGCCGGCTAGGCGGCCAAGGCGTCGCTTACGCCTTTGATCGACTCCCGAACGCGGCCCACCATTCCCCCCTCGGCCTGATGCAGCATCACCAAGCGCTGTGTGGCGCGCGTCATCCCGACGTATAGCAGTCTGGCATCGGCATCGATCTTGTCGTCCGTAACGCCGTAGGCATCCAGGCGCGGAATGAAGGTGGCACCGAATTCCAGTCCCTTGCTGCTGTACACGGTAACAATCTTGACGCTGGGCGCGCCCTCGAACACCGCGCGCTTGCGGCTCTGACTGTCGGCGCAGAGGTAGGGAATGCCGCATTCCTCAAGCCGCGTGATCAAAGGCCGATGACCGGACATGTGCTGCACCAGCACCGCGATGTCGGATAGGGCGCGACCTTGCGCGACTTCGTCACGGATTCTTTCGACAATAAATCGGGCTTCCGCCCAATCGTCCTTGCACTGTACGAGTTCCGGCAGCGGACCGCGCCGCCCGGCGCTTTCAGGCGCAACGATCGGGGCGCCGTCATCGTCCGATTCCTGCGGATTGAGCAATTCATCGGCAAACGCCTTGGCGACGGACAGGATCTCCAAGGTATTTCGATAGTTGAGCTTGAGGATGGTGGTCCGCCCCTGCGCCTGGATGCCGACGCTGGCAAAGCTGAACTTCCTTTGCTTCTGCTGCTTGTAGATCGACTGCGCATCATCGTAGAGCACCAGTACCGCGTTGCTGTCCGGGTCCACCATCTGCACGACCAGCTGGAACCATTCCGGCTCGAAGTCGTGGCCTTCGTCGATCATCACGGCGCCATACTGCCCACGCGGAATCTGGCCGCGCTCGACACTGGCGATGGTCTGCGCCACCAAGGCAGCGGTGTAGGCTGCATAGCCACCGCTGTTGCGTGGGATGTCCACGTGGTAGGTCCGCAACATGTCGCGGCACCACTCATGAAAGCTGCATACCGAAACCTGCTCGGCGGCTCCCTGTTCCGCCAACAGCTCACGCAACCGGGCGGCCAAGGTGACGTTGAAGCAAAGCACCAGAATCGGTTTGCGGAGCGCGCGGGCCAGGTACAGGCAGCGATAGCCGAGAATCATGGTTTTCCCGGAGCCGGCCACGCCATGAATCACGCGATGCCCGTCTCCTAGGGAGCGCGCCAGCATCTCCTGCTGTATGTCCATGACCTTGATGAGATCGGGAATTTCGAGCGTCTTGTGTCCCGGCCCATCGAACAGACCGAACTGCCCCTGCCCGCTACTCACTCGCAACTCCGGGAACAGGTGCCAACGCACGCGCTCGATTTGCGGAAGGCTCAGCTTGCAAGCGAACACGTGCGAGAACATGCCCCAGATGCGCGACTGGAAATCCTCGGCATCGACGGAATCCGTCATCTCGTCCTGGCAAATGACCTTGTGCGGCTCGAGCACCTGTCCGAGGTCCGTCGCCTCGAATTGCTTGCGCGTGATGCTGGACAGCACCACACCGAATCCGTACGGCATGATCAGTCGGCCCGCATGCGGCGTATTTGCCGGATTGCGCAATGCCGGGTCGCGCTCCAGGGCAACCACGACTTCCAGGGCGTAGACACGCGCCTGACTCATGGGGTTGCTGACCCGCTTGATGCCAAGCTCAGTCAAAAGCTCAACCGACGCACGATCGATCGACCGAATGCTGTCCAGCTTCCAGTCCTTCACTTCCAGCACGACAAAGCCACGCGCCGGGTGGAAGACGACGAAGTCCGGTTGCCGCTGCTGCGGCCCCAGCGGTACGTCGTACCAGCACAGATAGTCATCTTCGAGCTTTTGCTCGAGACGCTCAGACAAACGGCGTTCGCCCGAGGTCATGCGCCCCAGGCATGACCGGCGTGCAGGAATCAGCTTTGCCACGAATCCCCCAGGGGAACCTTGCCCCGAAACACCGACGCGGGCCACGCGCCGCATCAACCATGAGAATCAGAATACAAGAGTCGGAATACAAAAATCACTAGTCAACGAACTCCAGGCTCGGTGATCGGGAGGGGCGAACAAGCCGGAGCGCACAGCACGATGCGGCGATGCGCCAATGCGGTCGCACCTATGTCGGCTAGAGTCTGCTAGCCACCGGCCCGCATCGCCTCCGCCGCGGCCCGTTCGCCGATTCCCACCAGCTTGCCGTCCTCGAATACCAGCGGCGTGGTTTCGTCCCGGGTGGTGTCGCCATCCGAGTGCGTGCGGTGCGTGCGGTACCGCAGAACGCGGATTTCGTGGCCGTCGACCAGGGAGGCTTCGGTGAAATCCGGATCGCCGAACTGGCTGCGGACCTGATCCAGGGACGAGCCCAGCGCAAGACGGCTGATCGCCTCGCGATTGCGGGTTTCCTGAGCGTGGACTCTGTCGTACTGATCGTCATCGTGATCGCCGTCCCGGCCGATGTGCAACACGCAGCCGTTGAGCATCAGTGCAGCGAGCAGGATCAGAGCGGTGGCGCGGTATCTCATGAAGTCTCCTAGTCGATGAATGGTCACAACCATAGTGGTAAAGCACGCGCAATGCCATCAATTGATTCTTTAACAATCAATAAGTTACGATTCTCACGATTCGGAGATTCGGCGAGCCGCGTCGCAATCTGGCGAGACCGGCGAACTATTGGACGAGGAGAGCAATCCACCAAGCAATCAGCGGGCGTGCGGATAGGCAATGGCAGACTGGCCCACCGACATCAGACTTCCGGCCATGACCAACAAGCTTGTTCTCTGTCTGCCACTGCTCGCGTCCACGATACCCGCCGGCGCCGCGACGGACACCGTGCTGCACGAAGCCGGAACGCGCATGTCGAGCCGCATTGCCGAACTGATGGTGAAGCTGCCGTTGCTGGGCATCGCAGCGGTGGTGATCCTGCTGTTCTGGTGGCTGGCGCGCTGGATCGGCAATGCCAGGTGGCCCTACGCGCAGCTGCGCAATCCGCTGATGCGCGACCTTGCCAGCCAGGTGGTACAGACGGCGGTGCTGCTGGCCGGTGTGCTGGTGGCGCTGGACGTGCTCAACGCAACGGCGCTGGTCGGCGCGGTTCTGGGCACGGCCGGAGTGGTCGGTCTGGCCCTGGGTTTCGCGTTCAAGGACGTGGTGGAGAACTATCTGGCCGGAATACTGCTGTCGATGCGCCAGCCGTTCTCGGCGAATGATCTGATTTCGGTGGAAGGCTTCGAGGGCAAGGTGATTCGCCTGACTTCGCGCGCCACGATCTTGATGACCTTGGACGGCAACCACGTGCGTCTGCCGAATGCGCTGGTGTTCAAGAGCCCGATGACGAACTACACCCGCAATCCGCTACGGCGCTTCGATTTTATCGTGGGCGTGGGCGGCAACGAGGATCTGGTCGGCGCCCAGTCCCTCGGTGTGGAGGCACTGGCCAGCGTCCCGGGCGTGCTTGCGGAACCGGCACCCTGGGCGATGCTGGAGCCGCCCGGCGATTCCAATATCGGCGTGCACTTCTTCGGCTGGATCGATCAGTCCAGAACCAGCCTGCCGCGCGCGCAGTCGGCCGCGATCCGCCGGGTGACATCGCGCCTGAGTACCGCCGGAATCGACATGCCGGAGCCGATCTATCGCGTCCAAGTGACGGGACAGGGCCTTGCCGACACAGCCGCGCCCAGCGAGGCGGCTGCGCAGCGTGCACGGCCTGCGCAACAGGCGACCCCGAACGACAAGGACACGGTGATCGAATCCACGCATGCACGCGACGATATCGATGCGCAGATCGCCGAAGACCGTCGTCGCGAAACCGGCGACAGGCATGATCTCCTGAACGCCGCTGCGCCGAAGGAATAGACGCGGATGCGGCGCGCTACGGTGCTTCGGCGTAGACCCAGAGGTCGGCGATGACCTGACCGTCGTCGGACAACATGCGAAATACGGCCGGGTCGTAGTCCTGGTCGGCGATCAGCACACCGGTACTGCTGGACGGCATGTCCGCGCAGTCCTGTGCACTGAGCGTGATTGCCAGAGTGTTCGGCAGGCTGCCGGACTCCAGCTGTCCGGTGAGCTGGCAGGCGGACTTGCCCGCGCGCAAGTGTCCGTCCGGCTCAATCGAGAATGTGGCGACCAGGTCCGTGCCGACCTGGGTGACGTAGCTGCCAATCAGGGAGGCCATGTCGAGCGATTCGGCCGGCACCGGGCTTCCGATCAGCAGCGGCACGGCCGATTCCCCGCCCATGGCCGGAACGGCGATCCAGTCGCCGCCGGAAATGCGTCGGAACAGCTGTGTGGCGCTTTCGCTGGCGTCCTGCAAGACCAACAGCGCGGCGCCGTCATCAGCCGCGTAGTACTTGCCGACGCTCGGCGCCTCGGCATCACCTGCGCTGACAATGAACGCGCCGCTGCCGATCTCGTCGAACGCCGGGTCCACGACCGTCGAGTCCTTCTTGTAGCCATTGCCCCCGCAAGCGGACAGCGCGGCGGCCGCCGCGAACAGTGTGATTCCTCGCACGAGTTTCATCGAAGTCACCGTCACTGGCCAAAGGTATCGCGCAGATGCAAGCGCAGCCACTGCTGCCCGGCCGGGCTCTGCTCGAAACCGAGCTGCATCGCCGTGACCGAAATTCGGGTCTGCGACACCAGGGATTCGTCTTCCTGTTGCCCGGCGGTGGCTTCTGCCGCGGGCGGCTCGATCGTCATGCCGGGATAGTGATAGTCCCCCAGACCATAGGATTGGGCGACCGGATCATTGCCCAGGTCGGTTACGAACCTGAGCGTGTAGAGGTTGTAGCTGCCGTGACGCGCAAAGGCCCAGCTCAGCGCCTCCGACCCACCAGCCGCGAATTTCGGAAAGTTGACGTTCAAGGCCACGCCGGCCGGCAGCAGCGGGCGATCGCCGGCCGTCCCGATGAGATCGTCGACCAGTTCAAGCGACAGCGTGGCCACTTCCGCCGAGAGCGGATTGGCCGCGATGTTGCCGTCCTCAGCGGTCTGCCCGGCGGTATTCGCGTCTGCGCTCAGGGCGATCGCGGCAAGGCCACGCGCGAGCGCAATCTGTGCATTGCTGACCGTGCCGGAGCTGTTGACGATGCCACCGACGTTCTGGCCCTCGTTGGGTCCGGACAGCACCAGATCGGGGGCACCGCCCCAACGCTCCAAGCCGGGAACGTCCAGACCGTAGAGCGCGGCCATGATCGGCGTGCCGTTCACGTAGTAATAGTCCCCCGAACCCAGTCCGCTCTTGGTGACGGGGCCGGCGCCCGGATCGTCCGGCAGCGCCGCGTTGTTGAGGCACGGCTGCGTCAAGGGCGTCAGCGGCGTGAAGAACTTGGCGGCGGCACCCATGCCGCTCTGGCCGGTACACGGCACGGACACGACGACATCGTGACCGGCCTCGACCAGGGCATCGTGCAGGGCAATGACGTTGCTCGTGAGACCATCGTCATTGGTCAACAGGATGTTCAGGGCGAATCCGGGGCTTGCGACACCGGCGAGGAGCACAAAGGCAACAAACTGACGCATTGGCATGGGGTCTCCAAAAACGATGGCCGCCGAAGGTGGATGCGATCGCGAACCGCAAGCGGACCAGAGAGATATTGTTTGGACGGCCGATGTCAGCGTGGTGACATCGCATCCGCCGGCGCCGTTACGGCGCGGCCGACTTCAGCGTTCATGCGAAACCGGAATGCCCCGATAGGTCCTGCCGGGCGCGGCGCTACGGGCCGCCTGCGCCCGGTAGGTCAGCACGCGCGTGACCGGTTGCGCGAACAGGCAGGCTTCCGAAATCCCTTCGGCTTCGGCCTTGCGCATCACCACCTTGAGAATCTCACCGGCCTGCTCGCTCGGCATCACGGTCTGCACCCAGCTGCGTTCGCGATTGAGCCGGCGCCCCATCGTCACTTTCGATTCGGCTTCGACGAAACGCGCGGACATGATGTTGGCGCCGACCGCCCCTGCGGACAGCGCCGTATCCAGCAACATCTGCGTGTGTGCCTCGCCGGCGATGAAGGTGAGCCGGGTGTGCGCCTCGGCGGCCTCCGCCGTGTCCTCGCCTTCCAGACCAAGCCCGGCGGCGCGGCCGCCGCTGCCGAGGCGCACGATGTTGCGCCGCCGCCAGTCGGTGTGGCCCATCAGGCCGTCGATCGCGGAAATGACCTGCTGCATGTCCGCCGCGTAGTTGCGGCTGCCGATACGGCTGGCGAGGTTGACGATGCCTTTCTGCACCGGCATTCGATACAGATAGCCGCGTCCCGGCATGTCCAGCCGCCCGGCGATGCGGATCGCCTCGACGATGGCGTCCGCATCCGCGTTGTCCACGATCAGGGTCACCACTTCCTTGGTGCGCTTCTTGGTGATGCGCAGCCAGCCCAGCCGGTCCCGAAGGCCGCGTCCCTCGCAGTAGAAAATCACCGGTCCGTGCGCGCCGGCCTGCACCGCGGCGCGCGATACCGCCTCGGTCTGTTCGGGCTGCAGGATGCAGGAGATCGCGGACAGGTTCTCGCGCAGGGAAAGCGTCGCGTCGGTACCCGGCTCGTCGGTGTCCAATCCGGCCCAGATCGGAAAATCCGGCGTGTGATAGAGGTCGTCGCAGGGCACCGAGTACACGGCGCCGGCGCCGGGATATCGCAGCCCGCCAGCATCGGCGATGTCCCGGATCACCCCGTCCACCTGCGCATCCGGCACCAGAAAGCGCAGGATTTCCTTTTCGGGACTGATCAGCGGCAGGAAGCGCTGCATCCATTGGTCACGGATCAGCGTGCCGCGCGCATTGGTGACGAAGGCATTGCGCTCGCCGGAGGCGAACAGACGCTCGATCACCGGCTTGGCACTGGCCGGCGGCAGAATCGCCGCGACTACGGAAACCTTGTGCAAGACCTGGAAATGCGTGCTCATGGCACCGCTCCCACGCCGCGACCGGACAGGTCCTGCTCCACTCGGCGTGCGCGCGACACGATCAGACCCACCGTCAACACGGTGATGATCGGCCCGACCGAGGCCAGGGCGAGTACGCCGAATCCATCGATCACACCCGGCACATTGGCGCCGATGCCCAGACCCATCGCCAGCACCAGCGGCACGGTGATCGGCCCGGTGGTCACGCCCGCGCTGTCCCAGCCGAAATTGACGAACTCCTCGCTGGAAATCGCCGTGAGCGCCAACAGCAGCAGATACGGCGGAATCAGCAGGTATTCCAGCGGGATGTTGAAGGCGATCTTGATCACGCCCACGGCGATGCCGGCGCCCACGCCCAGCGCCACGGCCTGCATCAGCAAGGATTTCTTGAACGCACCGACGGTGATCTTTTCCACCGTACCGCCGAGGGCGTTGAGCGCCGGTTCCGCCAGGGTAGCGCCGTAACCGAGGAAGAAGCCGAAGATCGCGGCGATGATCTTGCCGGCCACCTCGGACTCGAACAGCGGTTCGCGCAAGCCCTCGGCGCCCCAGGGCGTGAGGGTGGCGAAGCTCAGCGGCACATTGCTGCCCAGCTGGGTACCGAGCGGCGTCAGGCCCAGCGTGATCCCCAGCATGAACAGGCTCATGCCGATCAGCGAAAAGGCGATGCCGATGAAGATCTCGTCACGATTGCGCAGGCGCTCCGGCAACACCAGACGCAGCGTGATCAGCAGGAAGATGCACAGCGGCACGATGGCGCGCAGCGCGGCGATCGAACCCTGATGCAGTTCCCGCGCGAAATCCACGCTGGGGTCCCAGGTCGCGCGCGACACCACATTGGCCTGCAGCAGCTGACGCTTTTCCAACACCAGTGTGGCGTCATCGAGCACGATACGACCGTCCACCAGCTGCGATTCCCCACCTTCGAAGCGGAACCGGTAGTCGCTCGGCGGCACGCCGTTCTTGAGGAACTTCTGGAATTCGTCCCTGCTGAAGCCGGTGGGCTCGGTCGCCGAGCCCCGAGCCGTCGCTTCGGCCGCTGGCGCCGCCGCGACTTCGACCGTGCCGGTGTAATTCGGCTGGCCGTAGTAGTCGTCCTGCTGCACGTGCCACATGCCGAGCAACAGTACTGCCAGCACCGGAAACAGCGAGGCCAGCGTGACGATGCCGAAACCGGCGTTGCCACTGTCGCCGTCGCCGACGATGCGACACACGCCGATGCCCAGTGCCAGCACCAGCGGCACCGTGACCGGTCCGGTGGTGACGGCCCCACAGTCCCAGGCCAGGCCCAGCACCGGTTGCAGCACATCGCTGTAGTGCGCGTAGACCGTCAAGGCGCACATCAACGCGACCAGCGGCAGCACCAGGGTCTTGAGCGACCAGCCGAGGAAGAAACGCAGGATGCCGAGCAGCACCGCCACGCCGACGCCGATACCGACCACGGCGACGAGCTGGCTGGCGAAGTCATTGAGCAGGCTGTAGAGCAAGGGCGCCTGATCGGGCTGCACGCCGGCACCAGCACTGCGCAGCACCGCGATGGCCGGCTCGGCGAAGGTCGCGCCCAGACCGAGCAGGAAGGCAAAGCCGAGAATCACGATCAGCGAGGAATTGCGCGGCAGCACCGCGCCGATGGTTTCGCCGAGCGGCATCAGGCCCAGGCGCAGGCCTTCCATGAAGAACATCAGCCCCAGCGCGACGATGCCGATGCCCACGCCGATCATCAGCGCATGCACGATCGGCAGGCCCAGCACCAGAATCTGGAACAGCAGCAGATAGGCCACGATGAACCAGATCGCGCGCAGCTGCTCGAACAGATTTTCGTAGAAGTACGGCGCCAGAATCTTCAGCGTATCGCCGAAGCTCAGGCGCACCCGCCCCTGTGCACTGCCGCTCATGCGCATCCCCGCCCAGACCCGGTCTTGACCCCAAAAGGCGCGGCGCGTCGAACCCGACCGCGCCAGCATTGCCTCGCTCGAACAGATTATCTAGCGAGCATTGTGCCGTTTCTGGAACCTGGCGGCGGTCTAGCAGTTCGCCCACTTGATAATTGCGGGTATCGCCAGGAACGATTTTCTCCTTCTCCTTCGGGGAGAGAGCTTGGATGAGGGCGTCCGCCGCAGGCAGTCTCGGCGTACAAATGGGCGCCGAGCGCCCTCATCCCCAACCCTTCTCCCGGAGGGAGAAGGGGGCACCTATCGATTCGGCTCACGCCTCATATCCGTAGTCTTCTCAAGGAAGGACGACTACCTACTGGAACAGCGTCTTGTCGATGAGCGCGGTGCGTGCGCGTTGCGGATGGTCGCCCACCGGAACGCGCGCCACTTCTTCCTCGGTTTCGTAGGAAATGACCGAGAGGCTGTCGTCTCCGGCAACCGAGACATAGCAATAGCGACCATCCGTGCTGGTGGTGGCCCAGTAGGTGCGGGCGCCCAGCTCGTGGATGCGGTATTCGAAGGTTTCGCGATCGACGATCGCCGCGTAGTTCGACATCGTGCCGGCCAGGCAAAGCTTTTTGCCGTCTCCGCTCATCGCAATGCCGTGATGGGCCGAATCGAGGATGTACTGGTCGCGGCGGAGACCTTGGGCCTCCTCGCTGAGCGGCATGTCCTTGACGCGCGTCACCCGGTCTTCCAGCAGATCGTATTCCACGAACCCATGGAAGAACGAAACCTGGAAGTAGAGCATGCGTTCGTCGGGGCTGATCGCCATTGGACGCACCGCCGCGCTCATATTCGGGTAGCCGGCCTCGGCGAGCTTGTCGCTCATGTTGATGCGACGTTCCACTTCCAGGGTATTGGCGTTGATGATCTCGAAGTAGCGCTCGCCTTTGGTGGTGTCCAGCAGCGGCAGATCATTGGGCAGATAGACCAGACCGATGCTCGCGTGGAAGATCTTGCTCCCGTCCGCCGAGTAGTTGCTTTCGTGCGGCGAATCGCCGGACTCCGCATCGCCGACGATCTCGCCGGTGGCGGTATCGATGAAGTGCACCACATTGGCTGTGGACGCCGACACCGCCAGCCGCGTGCCGTCCGGCGAGACCGCCATGTGATCGGAGCGCTGGCCTGCGACAGGCGTGCGCCACAGGATGTCGCCGCTCTCCAGATCCAGCGCGACGACATCGGCCAGACTGGGGCGCGACACATACAGCGTGCGGCCGTCCTTGGACGCGAACATGTCGTCCACAAGCTGGTCATTGCCCTCGCCGATCAACTGGCGGATCGCCAGGAAGTAGACCAGCCGCACCGGGTTGGCGAGGATTTCGCCCATGCGCTCATCGAGATCGGGCACTACGTTGACGCGCTTGAGGCGCTCGTAACCCGGCACCGACAGAATGTCCGCGGTGCCATCCCAGTTGTTCCCGACAATCAGCACGTCGCGCATGCTCGAGGCGGGTGGCGTACCGGAGCCATCGGACTCGCCATCTTCACTGTCGCCGCCGGAACAGGCCGACAGCAGCGCGAAGGCCAGTAACAGCAAGGATCGTCTTGCGCCGCTGAACCAGCCCGAAGCTTGAATTTTCTGCGTTCTTGTCATGCTCGTCTCGACTCTGTTTGGAATGTGACGAATTGGTGTTTTCCCCCGAGACCGAGTCTGTCACAGGCCTCGAATGCCGAAATGCCATTTCCCGCCACGATTCGGACGCAAGGAGGAAGCGGCGGCGCTTGCCCGCCGAAGACTGCAAAGTCTGTCTGCATTCTTTGCGGGATTGCGCGTTTTCGCCCTCGCTGTGCTTGCCGAAAGAGCGCTCAGTAGACGAACAAACAATTTTATTTTCAACAACTTAATAAACCACTTCAGCCTAAATCGCAGCCGGCACGGACGATGCGGGATTCCTGGGATCAGCCCCCACGTGAGCATCGCCAGAGTCCAGGAATGCTTCGAACAAAGCCCGTATTGATCACCGCCATCCTGCTGAGCAACTTCAGTCTCGGCGCTTGCAGCCACCTTGGCGCCAAGCCCTGGGAGCGCAGCGTGCTGGCGCGCCCCGACATGCAGGCGAGCGCCGATCCGGTTCAGGCCGGCCTGGATGACCACGTCTACTTCAGCAAGGAGGCCAGCAGCGGCGGGCGCGGCTTCGGCGGCGGGGGCTGCGGATGCAACTGACGCCCGAGGAAAAGCGGCGCGCACTGGCGGCCGCGACACTGACGCTGCTGGGCGGTAGCCTGCCGTCCGCCCAGGCCGAGGACAAGACCTGGGACATCGACACCGCAGTGATGGTCTACGCCGAAAGCGACAACCGGGTTCAGGCCGTGGAGCCGGTGCTCAAGGGCACGCTCGACCTCGGCGCGGAACGCTACTTCACCGCCAAGCTGGTCGTGGACACACTGACCGGCGCATCCCCGAACGGGGCGACGCCGGCCTCGACGCCGCAGACCTTCGCGGGCCCCAGCCCCTATACGGCGGACCCGAACGAAACGCCGCTCGACGACCGCTTCCGCGATACGCGCTTCCAGGGCGTTGTCGACTACCAGTTCCCGCTGAGCGATGTGGACACCCTGGGATTCGGCGTCAACGCCGGCACCGAATACGACTTCGTGTCCCTGGGCGGGAATCTGCGCTACGCGCGTGACCTGTTCCAGCACAACACCACACTCAGCGCCGGCCTGAACTTCGAATCCGACAGCATCGATCCGGTCGGCGGCATCCCGATCCCCCTGGCCGTGATGCGGCCGGCAGGCGATTCGGACGACGACGACATGAACGGTTGGCGCGACGGCAGCTCGGACTCCAAGACCGTGGCCGATGTGGTGCTGGGCTGGACCCAGGTGATCGACCCGAAAAGTCTGTTCCAGATGAACTACTCGCTGAGTCGCTCCAGCGGCTACCAGAACGATCCGTACAAGGTCCTCAGTGTGGTCGGCATGGACGGCGAGCCGCTGCGTTACGTCTACGAGGCGCGACCGGACAGCCGCAGCAAGAATGCGCTGTTCATGAGCTACAAGCGCTTCGTGTTCGATCGCGACGTCACCGAGATTTCGTATCGCTACATGACTGACGACTGGGGCATCAATTCGCACACCGTGGATCTGAGCTACCGCTGGTACTTCGGTGCGGCGCACTATCTGGAACCCCATCTGCGCTGGTACTCGCAGACCGCTGCGGACTTCTATCATGTGGCCCTCGACGACGGAGAGGAAACCCTGGTGAGCGAAGCCAGCGCCGACACCCGACTGGCCGAGTTCGATGCCGTGACCGCCGGAATCAAGCTCGGCAGCGCCGTGCCCGGACGCGGCAACTGGAGCCTGCGCCTCGAGTACTACCAGCAGAGTCCCAAGCTCGGCGGTGTGCCCACGCAGGCCGCGGACGGGCTGTCGAAGTTCGACCTGCAGCCCGAATTGTCGGCGGTGATGCTGACGATGGGATATCGCTTCACGTGGTAGCGGCGCGTTCGGTCACGGTCGCCGCCCTACCCGGCGGCGGCCATGCCGGGCGCTTCACCGCCATGGCCGCGCCGTGCGAGGTGCTGGTGGACGGCGTTTGCGCACAGGAAGTGCGGCGGCTCACGCGCATCGTCGCAAGGGAGGTCTGGCGGATCGAGCAGCACTGGAGCCGCTATCGCGACGACAATATCGTCCACCGCATCAACACTGCCGGCGGCCGGCCGGTGACGGTGGACGAGGAGACCGCGCGCTTCCTCGACTACGCCCAGCAGCTCCATGCGATCAGCGATGGACGCTTCGACCTCAGCTCCGGCGTCCTGCGCCGGGTCTGGCGCTTCGATGGCTCCGACCGCGTGCCCACGGCCGAGCAGATCGCGGCGGTCCTGCCGCTGGTGGGCTGGCACCGCGTCCGCTGGAAGCCGCCGGTGCTGACGATGCCGGCCGGTATGGAAATCGACTTCGGCGGGATCGGCAAGGAATACGCCGTGGACCGTGCCCTGCGTCTCGTGGTGCAACAAACCAAGGCGCCCGTCCTGATCAATTGCGGCGGCGATCTCGCCGTCAGCGGCGCACGCGCCGACGGCTCGGCCTGGCAGGTGGGCGTGGAAACGCCCGAGCCAGGCCCCGCGCCCGTCATCGGGCTCCCGGCTGGCGCCATCGCATCCAGCGGCGACACCCACCGCTTCCTGCTCAAGGACGGCGTGCGCTATCCCCATGTTCTGGATCCGCGCACCGGCCAGGCCGTGCTCGGCGGTCCGCGCACGATCAGCGTGCGCGCGGCGAGCTGCACCGAGGCCGGCGTACTCGCCACGCTGGCACTGCTGCACGGCGCGCAGGCACAGGAATATCTGCACGACAGCGCGGCGGACGCCCGGGTCTGGTGGTAGGCGCCGCGTTCCGCGACTACGGCACGGACACGCAGTCGCGGGTATGGGCCGGCGCGCATTCATCAACGACCGGAACCCGCACGCCGCCGATCATCAGGTCGGGCCAAGGGTGCGGATGGGTTCCGACAGCACCGTCCCGCAGGGCTTCGATGGCTTTGGCGTCATCGCCCACATAATGGTTGACCGACCCTGCCCCGCGCCATCGACCCTCGGCCAGGGTCCATAGCCGGCAGCGCACCCGGTTCGGATCCTCCAGATTGCACAGCAGATGTTCGGCGGTGCCATCGGCGTCAAGATCGGGCCGCAGCAATACGCAGTCACTGAAATCATCGAGACAATCGCCGGCCTGCCCGTCGCCGTCCGCCAGCGCCTGCAACCAGCGGACATCGGGCGGCTGCGCGCCGGGTGCCAACACGATGCGCGCCTGCACCTCCTCAAGACCGAGGTCCTCAACTGAGACTGTCAGCGCCGTGCCGGACCATCGATTCTTACGCTGCAGGATGCGCTCCAGCTCGGCCAGCTTGACCGGTGACGCGACGAACGCCGGATGCTCGCGCAGCTGTTGCAGGGCCTGGTAGCCGCGACGACCGGCATCGAAACGCAGGGTTTCGAGATCGAGTTCGTCGATATCGGTGCGGCCATCCGTGAAGCGGCCGATCTGACTTTGCACGGTGATGCGGTACGGATCGAGCACGGGCGTATTGACCAGCACGATCAACACCATCACCAACCACGACAGGCGCAGGTTCACCGTGGTCAGCGCTTGCAGCCAGTGTGTGCTGCGTCGCAGCGCGCCGTAGGCGTAGCTGAAGGCATGTGCCGCAACCACCACGCCGAGCAGTGCCGCGTACACGCGATCGATCGTCCAGCCGTACTGGTGCACCCGCAGCGCGATCGCATACAGCGCCAGCAAGGCGTAGACCGGCAGCGTCAGCAGGCCGGCCTCGACCAGCCGCCGCAAGGCGGTTGGATACGGGGCTTGCACTTGCCCGTCCTGGAACACGGCATTGGCGAAGCAGACCAGCACCAGGGACAGCGCCATCAGCAGCGCCGCCGCCGACCGTGTTTCCCAGAGCGGCTGCAGTCCGGTGAACGGCAGGCTCAGCACGAACAGCAGGGCGATGAAGGCCACCAGCGGCAGCAAGCCCTTGAACACCGCGAACACCACCTGCCGCAGGATTTGCAGCGGCCGGTGCTGGGTTCGGGCCACCAGCACGCCGAGCCCGGCCATCGCGCCGGTGGCGAGGTAGATGAAGGCGTCCTCGCGGAACAGCTCGCGAAAGAATTCGAGCTTCACCAGCGCGAACAACTGGCCCCACAGCAACAGCACCGCCCAGCACAGGCCCACGAACGGCAGCACCAGCAGGGCCGTCAGCCCGTTCTGCCAGGCGTGCTCGAACAATTCCGGATACGGTGCACGCCATCGCCCATGAATCAGGCGCAGCTGCAGGTACGGCAGGGCCACAAACAGACCCAGCGCCATCGAGAATCCGAACGGTCCCAGCACCGCGCCGCTGTTGAGCCCCGGCGCGCCGCTCGCGTTCCGGGCGGCCCAGGCTGCCAGCGCGGCATAAATCACCGCGAGGCCCAGGCTCTGGGTCCAGAAACGATGATCGTCGAGGCGGCGCACGCTCAGAATCATCACCGTGGGCACCGACAGCACCAGCGTGTACCAAAGCACGCAGCCACTCAGATGCCGGAACGGCCACCAGCCCTGTTCGAGGCCGGTTTGCGCCAGATACAGGGCAAGCCCCTGCAGCAGGGCCACCAGCACGATGAAGGCGTGCACCGTTCGCTGATCGTCCGACACGACGGCCGAATCGGATCCCGACTGTGATTGCACCATGTCCACGCTCGATCCGACACTTGAAAGGCGCCGGTTTGACTGAAGTGGGCGAACGGTACTCCGGACCCAGGGCCGGCGACGAATCGGCTGGCGCGTCCGCGCGGTGCCGAGCCGGCGAGCCGGCAGTTATTCGAAGAGCGAGAACTGCCCGCCGTTGGCGAGACAGGCCCGTTTCACGTCGTCCGGCTCGGACATCGGACTGAAGGTGGTCTGCTTGCCGACGGCGCTCTGCATGCTGCAGCTCGGTCCGCTCCGGTCACAGCCGCCCGAGACGATCTGATTGCCGCCCTGGCCGCATTGCGCGCGGAACGCTTCGAACTTGCTGCGGCTGTTGATCGTGTAGTCGACGCAGATGAAGGCCCGTGGGTCGTAGCAGCTGAACCCGAACACGCCAGTGTCATTGCCACCGCCACTGCCACTACCGCCGCTGCTCGACGGCATCGACGACTGGAATTGCTGCTGCATGCCGCGGCCCAGTGAGCTCACAACGCCCTCGCCGCTCTCGACGTTGCGCGCAACGTCGACGGCTGCGTTGGCAGCCTGCTCCGGAGTGATCAGACCCTGCTGTGCCAGCACGGAACCGCTGGCGACGGCCGCCAGCCCCGCCAGCCAGCCGGCATTGCTGCGCGACTCCTGCTCACGCTGCTGCTGGGCGAGCACTCGCTGCTGCTCGCGCTCCCAGTCGTTGATCGCGACTTCGATCCGTTCGTCCTGCTGCCCTAAGGCCGCCAGAATGCCGGCATGCGCCTGCGTGCGCGCCTGCGCCGCCTGTGCTGTGGCTGGCGCCCCGGCGATCATGTTGTCCATGTCTTCGTTGTACCAGCCCACACAGAGGCGATTGCGCGCGCGTTCGACCTCGGATGCGAAATCCAGCAAGGACTGATTCGGCAGGGAGTAGCAGCCTGTGCCTTCCAGGGAACAGGCGCAGGCTTTGTCGGCCTCCATGTATTGCCGTTCCATCACCGCCAATGCGCCCTTCAGTGCGATCTCGTCACGCGCGGCGAAGACATTGTCCAGCGTGACGTCCTTGCTCGCGGCCACGTCCGTTTCACTGGCAGGCAGAGCGGCGGCCGGAGCCGGCGACAAAGTCGGCTCGGAGCCGCCGCCCATCAGCGCGTCCAGGGACATGCCGGATGCGGGCGCCGCGGCGTCCTTGAGCGGCGGCTCCCGTGCTTCGAGCAGGGCATCCAGCGACAGGCTCACCGTGTTCGTGGGCAGCGCTCGCGGCCAGGTCTTGAACCAGCTTTCGATGCACTCGTAGCGCTCCTCGCAGAAGCGCTCGACTTTCTGATAGTCCGCCAGACTGATCGGATGACCGTCTTCACGGACCTCGACGCGCACGTGCTCGCACATCCAGTCCTGACATTGGAGATGAATGTCGTCATTGCGACCGACGTAGCGACGCAGGCCACTGACGGCTTCGGCGTCCATGTCCAGCACCTGGTATTCCTCGACCACGGCGGCCAGCGGCGCATCATCCGGCAGGGTTCTCACGGTCTGGCAGAACGGTGAATTTTCGTCGAGCCAGTCGCGCGCACCAGAAAGCATGTCCGGCAGGGCGTCCACCATGTAGCCATGGCAGGCGCTGCGGATCACACCATCCAGCTGGGTTTCGAACTCGTCGAGCGTCGGTTCCTGCGCGAACAGCGATGTGGTGACAAGCGAGACCACCAAGGCTGCGAACCAGTAACGGGGCCGAGCGCCGCGCGGCGCTCTCCGTTCGTTCGAGGTGGTCATGTTTTACAGTTCGGATTCGGCCTGATTGACCAGATCGAGCGCCGTCGAATAGTGACGGGCGCCGCTGCCCTGCTCGCCGATGTAGCGATACAGCCGTTCCATCGCAGCCTGCGGCTGCCCGGTCTTGAGCAAGGCTTCGCCATAGAAGAAGTCCAGCGAGGGATCCTTGTTCACGTTCAGGCCATCGAGCTTGGCGAAGACCCCCAGCGCCTCCTGGTAGCGCTGCTCCTTCAGAAACGTGCTCAGCGAAACCATGTATTTGTCGCGCAGCACCTCTGGCGGCAGCGAGGCTTCCATGGCTATGACCGCCTGCTTTCGCCGGTCCTGCGATTCCTGCATGGCCAGCAGTTTGGACGTCAGTGCTAGCGCCTGAAGGCGTTCTGGAATCTTCGCGAGCACCTGCTCGCAGTGCCTGACCTCGTCGCCACTCAGACAGGCATTCGCCTCGGTCTTGAGCGAATCCGGATAAGCAGAAATATCGGACGTCGCGACGATCGGCTTCACCTCCGGATACTTCGCGAATACGGCGGATGCCTGGACCTTGGACAAGTTCAGTTCGGCAACCTCGCTTCCAAGCGGCGGATTGTAGACATCCCAGTAGAGGTGGCTGCCGGGCTCGCCGGGCGAAACCGTCCGGTTCAGGGACTCGCCATTGCTGCTTTTGAACACGAAGCTGTTGCTCTGGTGGGGAATCAGTTCGAACGCAACGACCTGCTCCTCCTCCAGTTCTGCGACCTTGGTGTCGTTCAAGACAACCGTCAGGGTCGTATCGTCTTTCAGCATGCTGGCCCAAACGCTGACGAACACGATGGATGGGTCTTGTTCTATGAGCTCGGCGCCCTCGGGCAGGCTGTCCGGCGCATACGTCGCACATGCCGAAAGCGCCAAGCCAAACAAAGGAAATGCTTTCCGAATTCCAATCATTACGCCCCCGAATATCGTTTGTGTTCACACGTCTGAAATTGGCGCGGGCGTGTCACTGGCGGACCCGAGCTGCCGGCCAAGGGCGAGCCGATCCATCGCATCGCCCCTGACCGTACACCCGCTGTCCCGCTGTCTGCCCGCCCCAGACACGAGATGGCACTGCGATGATGCAGAACGGGTCGGGCCGCACAACGCGGTCTGGATATGACCGGTTGCCAAGACGCTGGAAAATGCCCCCGAACAGGCGTTCCGTTCCCCGATTCTACTGATCGCTCACCGAGCGTCCAGCAGGTTCGCCGCTTCAGACGCGGCAGGATGCACGCCACCCCGATGCATCGTCCGCCGCAAACTCACCGGAATCCGGGCCGAATCCGGCCCCACCTGCGGGCAGGACCCCCTGATGTTCATCTGACGGAAGGAGTCGATTGGCGGATTTCAGGACGCCATTCGAGCGGACCTGTATTCTCGATTCCTGACCCGGCCTGCGACCGAACTCCGCTTTCGATCATCAGGCTCTGATATCCCATTCTCAGGAGACCCCAATGCGCTCTGCCCTGCGCCCCGCCGTCTCGGCCTGCCTGTTCGCCCTGCTGCTGGGTGCCTGCTCGATTCTGCCCAAGCCGCTCGACGCCCCGGAAAGCGATGCCGCCGAAATGGCGATGAGCGAGTCCGATCGCATCAATGCCTGGTTCGACGAGAAGTACGAGGAATCACTGCAGTTCAGCCCGATGTCGCTGACCTTCCTCGGTCGCAAGGATCAGTACGACAAGCTCGACGATCTCTCGATCGAAGCCGAGGACAAGCAGCTGGCCTGGACTAAGGCGAGCGTTGCGGAGATGCAGGCGAGCTTCGACTACGCGAAGCTGACGGAGGAAGCTCAGACCTCCTACGACCTGTGGAAGTATCAGTACGACATCGCCGCGGCCGGCGTGCCGTTCCGCAACAACGGCTACGTCTTCGAGCAGATGAACGGCGCGCAGTCGTTCCTGCCGACCTTCCTGATCAGCTTCCACAAGGTCGATGACGAATCCGACATGGAGGCCTACATCGCGCGCGTTCGCGAGGTGCCGCGTGCACTTGAGCAGTTGCTGGACCGGGCCAAGATCGCGGCGGACGCCGGCATCCGGCCGCCGCGTTTCGCCTACGAGGGCGTGATCGACCAGTCGAAGAAGGTGATCGGCGGCGCACCGTTCACCGACGGCGAGGATTCCTCGATCTGGGCCGACATGCAGTCCGAGATCGACACCCTCGTCGAGAACGAGGCGATCTCCGCGGAGCGTGCCAGCGAACTCAAGGCCGAATCGAAGGCGGCGCTGATGGAGGCATTCCTGCCGGCCTACCAGGAACTGATCGCCTGGATCGACAGTGAACTGCCGAAGACCCTGGTCAATCCGGCCGGCATCGGCACCACGCAGAGCAACGGCAAGGCCTATTACAACTACCTGCTCAAGCGCACCACCACCACCGAGCTGACGGCCGATGAGATTCACCAGATCGGCTTGAGCGAGGTCAAGCGCCTGCGCGGCGAGATGATCGCGCTGAAGGATCGCGTCGGCTTCGACGGCGATCTCGAAGCCTTCTTCAAGTTTCTCGATACCGATCCGCGCTTCCGCTACCCGAATACCGATGAGGGTCGTCAGGCCTATCTCGACGACGCCACCGCCGCCATCGAGAACATCAAGAAGGAACTGCCCAACTACTTCGGCACGCTGCCCAAGGCGGACCTCGTGGTAAAGCGTGTGGAAGCCTTCCGCGAACAGGACGGCGCCGCCCAGCATTACTTCCCGGGCACCCCCGACGGCTCGCGCCCCGGCGTGTACTACGCGCATCTGTCGGACATGAACGCCATGCCGAAGACCGAGCTGGAGGACATCGCCTATCACGAAGGCATTCCGGGCCATCACATGCAGATCTCGATCGCGCAGGAGCTGACCACGCTGCCGCAGTTCCGCACCCAGATCAGCTTCACCGCCTACGTGGAAGGCTGGGGCCTGTATGCCGAGTGGCTGGCCAAGGAGATGCCGAACACCTTCGTCGATCCCTACTCCGAATTCGGGCAGCTCAGCGGCGAGATCTGGCGTGCCGTGCGGCTGGTGGTGGACACCGGCCTGCACGCCAAGGGCTGGACCGAGCAACAGGCGGTCGACTACTTCAACACCAACACCTCGATTTCCGAAACCGCCGTGCGCTCCGAGATCCAGCGCTATCTGGTGATTCCGGGACAGGCCACGGCCTACAAGATCGGCATGCTCAAGATTCAGGAGCTGCGCCGCAAGGCCGAAGCCGCGCTCGGCGACAAGTTCGACATTCGCGGCTTCCACGACACCGTGCTGAGCGGCGGTGCCTTGCCGCTGGAAATGCTGGAAACGCGCGTGGATCGCTGGATCGCGGAGCAGCAGAAGCTGTAATTTCGCGAGAGTTTTCGATGCCGCATCGCCCCGGCGCGCTCAGCGCGCCGGGGCGATTTCGTTTCGGCAGCTCTACATCGGCTGCGGGGCAGCGGGCACACACCCTACACTTCGACGCCATCCACCCACGCTGCGGTCCGGCGTGTGTCCTGAATCCATCTTCCCCGAGTCCCTTCATGAGCCTCACCCGCACCGCCGCCTGCCTGATCGTCGCGCTGGTTTCGACGGCGCCGGCGCACGCACAGTCCTCGGACATTCCGGACATCCAGGCCGACGACCCGCAGCGCCCCAAGTGGGAAGCCGGCGTGGCCGGGGTGGCGCTGACCACGCCCGACTACCCCGCGTCGGACCACTATCAGCGGTTGGCCCTGCCGGCACCGTACTTCGTCTATCACGGCCGCGTGTTCCGTTCCGACGAGCAGGGCTCGCGGCTGCGGCGTGCGCTCACGCCGAACATCGAGCTATCGATGAGTGGCGGCGGGGCACTGTCGACCGACTCCAGCGACACCGATGCGCGTGAAGGCATGCCGGACCTCGACTACCTGCTGGAGCTGGGGCCCAACCTGAAGATGAGCTTCGAGGCTCCTGGCACCGAATCGCAATTCGTCATCAACCTGCCGATACGTGGTGTGATCTCGGTGGACAGCTCCGGCGCGGATTGGCGCGGTGCGCTGTTCGCGCCCGAATTCGCCTATCAGGAACGGCGCCTGATGAATACTCCGCTGTCGCTGCGCGTCTCACTGGGGCTCGAATATTCGAGCACCTTGCTGCAACGCTATTTCTACGAAGTGGAACCGCGGTATGCGACCGCCGACCGCCCCGCCTACCAGGCCGATTCCGGGCTGCTCGACGCCTCGCTCGGCGCACGCCTGAGTCTGCCGCTGAGCCCGAACGTCCGGGGCTTCGTGGCCCTGCGCTATTACCGCTACGGCGGTGCCGCCAACGAGGACAGTCCGCTGTTTCGCGATGACGACGGCTACACCGCGGTGATCGGCTTTTCCTGGACGCTGCTACGTTCGCGCGAACGTGCCGCTGACTGACCGTCTGCGACGTGTCCGCTACCTCGGCGGCAGGTCGTAGCGTTCGTTGACAAGCACATCCATGCGGTCGGTCAGCCGGCGTGCCGCCTTCACCGTCTCGATGTCGATCGGCTCGTAGCCGGGTGCCGGCGTGTTGAGTTCCTCGGCGATGAACCGGATCACCGCCACGATCTGCTGATCGTCGAAGCGCGGGCCGAAGCGCGGCATCATTCCGTAGTAGAACTGATCGCCCACCATGACCTCGCCATACGGCCCGAACACGATCGCATGCGCGACGTACAGCTTTCCCTCCGGCAGCGCGAACCATTCGGACATGCCGGTCAGCGGCGGAAAGCCGTTGCTGCCATCACCGCGCCCGCGACCGTCCGGCATGTGGCATTCGGCGCAGCGATCCATGTAGATGCGTCGCCCATCGCGTTCCTCGTAGACCCGTTCATAGCCGCGATCCACCTGCGCCGATAGCGCCGGCGGCAACATCAGCGCCAACAGAACGGACGAGAGCATCATTCCGGCGCGGCTGGGCGTTCGTGCACCGTGCATCGGTGCTCGACTATGGACCGTCGAATGCATGCTGGGTGCCTCCGTGCACCAGGGGCCGTGACGCGACGCAAGGTTCACGCCCGGTAGCACCCTTGCCGACATGAGGTTCTGAGAGCCGCGTTCTGAGACACTGCCGTCCTGACCGCCCATCTGCCTCCCGATGCTCGCCGAAATCGACCGCCTGCTGCTGGATCCTCCGAGCACGACCGCACAGTCCGGCTGGCGGCTGAGACTGCTGGAGTTTGTGTGGTTCGGCCTGAAGGAAGCGCGCGCCTGTCTGTTCGCAGGCATCATCTTCGCCGCAATTCTGGTGATACCACGCGACAGCATCGCGGGCCTGCCGCGCTACGATCTGTTGCTGCTGATCGCCGTCCTCAGCCAGGCTTGGCTGCTGTGGCGAAAGCTCGAAACCTGGGACGAGTTCAAGGCGATACTGGTGTTTCATGCGCTTGGATTCGCGCTGGAGGCGTTCAAGGTTTCCGAGGCAATCGGTTCGTGGCAGTACCCCGAGTTCGCCTACTCCAAATTGCTGGGCGTGCCCTTGTTCTCTGGCTTCATGTACGCAGCCGTAGGCAGCTACATGATTCAGGCTTGGCGACTAATGGACCTGCGCATCGAACACCATCCAGCGTACTGGATGAGTTGGGCTGTGTCGGTGGCGATCTACATCAACTTCTTTTCGCACCACTTCATGGCTGACCTGCGAATCCCGCTGGCGGCTCTCGCCCTTGGCCTCTACGCACGCTGCACCGTGGTGTTCCGCCCACTGCGACGCGACTTGCGAATGCCTCTGATGCTGGCATTGGCCCTGATCGGCTTCTTTCTGTGGCTGGCCGAGAACTTCGGAACCCTGTTCGGCGTCTGGCAATACCCGAACCAATTCGGTGCCTGGGCCACCGTGCACGTCGGCAAATGGGGCGCTTGGTCGCTGCTGGTGATGATGACGTTCTCGATCGTCGCCAATCTCAAACACATCAAGGCGACGATCCGTCTGGCGCCCTGATTCGGGTCGCTACGGCATCGGCTCATCCAGGCGATTCGCCGATCGTGAGCTCAGCCTGTCGTCCCTTCTTTCCTTGGAAGGTCATCGACTACATTGACCCACGGTGCATGCGAGTCGTAGAAGACATGCGCCTGGGGTTCCCTGTCGATATTTTCAGTGAACAGCGCTCGTGCAATATGCAGCTCGCCAGCCCAGCGTTCAGACCGAAAGAACATCGGACTTCCGCAACGTGAGCAGAAACCTCTTGAGCCGCCTTCCGGCGCGTCGTACCAGTGCAGCAAGGCTCTTGGGTCCGTTACTTCGACTTGCGACTGCTCGAAGCCGGCCCAGGTCACGAACGGCGCTCCGTGAGCGCGCTGGCAGCGGGTGCAATGACAGTGCGCCACCCACTTGGACGGCAGCCTTGCCACGAACCGCACCGCTCCGCAGAGGCAGCTTCCGTGTGATACCGGCGGTTCCTTCATCGTAGTGACTCCTTCGCGATGAGAAACATCGTACCCGCCACATCCGACGAATGCGTCATCCAAAAACGGTCACGGACGTCCGTCACACTGCGCCGTCAATAAAGGAATGGAAATCGAGCGATGCGGGACAGGTACTGGGGAATTCGAATGTTGGCCGGCGTCATCGGCATCGCCGCGCTGGTGGGTTGTGGCGGCGGATCGGACGACGGTTCAGCCAGTGGCAGCCTCACCGCCGAAAGCCTGATCGACAACGACATCATCGCCGAATCCTCGGGCCTTGCGCGCTCACGGCTCAGCGACGATCGGCTGTGGACGCACAACGACAGCGGCGGTGGTCCCAGTGTCTACGCCATCGATACGCGCGGGCATTATCTCGGGGCGCTGAAGCTGCGGCCGGCGCTGGCCCTGGACTGGGAGGACATGGCCGGCTTCGAGGAAGATGGCCAATCGCGTCTGCTGCTGGCAGACATCGGCGATAACAGCGCGATACGCCCGTTCGTGACACTGTACGTGGTGGATGAGCCGATGCCGTCGTCGGACCCGGCACCGTTCGAACTGTCGGCGGCACCGCTGCGTTCGATCACGCTGATCTATCCGGACGGCCCGCGTGATGCCGAGAGCGTGGCGGTGGACGAAAGCTCGGCCTCGATCTTCCTGCTGTCCAAACGCGATGCAATTCCCCATTTGTACCGCGTGGCCCTGCGGCCGGCGCTGCCTGTCGTGGTGGCAGAGCCACTGGGCGAGATCACGATTCCGCGCGCCGAAGCCGGCAGCGACGGTGCCGACAGCTTCAACTTCACCACGGCCATGGATATTTCCGCGGACGGTCGAACCCTGGTGGTGAGCACCTACACGCATGCCTATCGCTACACGCGCCGCGGCGACGAGGACTGGCCGAGCGCGCTGCTGCGCGCGCCGAGTTCGATCCACTTGCCGGACTACGCGCAGATCGAGGCGGCAGCCTTGTCTGCGGACGGCACCACGCTATGGATCACCTCGGAAGGTGCGCCGGCACCATTGGCGAGGCTGCGCTTAAGGTGAATCTCGCGCAGCGAGTCCACTGCCCCTCGCCCACGAAGTGCTGAGCATTACCCACAAGTCCGCTGGACATCGGGAGGGGCGCGCTGGTTGGAGAGGGTCCGGTAGACGTGGGTGAGTTCGTCGAGGCGCTGCAGGCCGCGCCAGGTGGTCTGTGTGCCGGGTTCGCCATCCGACTTTC
>JAHZLQ010000075.1 GCA_022599775.1 Gammaproteobacteria bacterium | reverse complement strand
TGGCATCAGCAGTGTGGTTGTCACGCCGCCGGCCGTCCACTGCGGCAGCACCCGGACCAGCTCGCCGTTGTCGATCAGCGCGGCGCAGAACGACTGTGGGCAGCAGGCGATGCCGAGTCCGGCTCGGGCCGCTTCGAGCAAGGCCACGGTTTCGTTGGCGATGTAGCGCGGCCGCGGCGCCACCTCGCTCAGCGCGCCGTGCTCGTCGCGCAACGACCAGAGGTCGGCGTCCCGGGCCACCATCAGCCCGTCAAGCCGACTGAGATCCTCCGGCGTGGCGGCTGCGCCGACGCGCTGCCCATAAGCCGCCGACGCGACCAGCCAGTTCGGTTCAAAGCCGAGGCGGCGTTGCACCAGCGAGGAATCCGGCAGCGGCGCGTAGTGACTGCGCAACGCGATATCGAAGCCCTCCTGCACGATGTCAACAAAGCGGTCCACCGCATAAAGTTCGATGCGGATCTTCGGGTAGGCCAGCGCCAGCTGTGGCAGCAGCGGCGCCAAGCGATATTGCGCGACCGGCACGGCGGCGGTGATGCGCACGCTGCCGCTGGGCTCCGCGAGCCGGCCGTTGACGACCTGTTCGGCCGCTTCGGCCTCGATCAGCATCGCCGCCGCATGGCGATGCAGGTCGCGACCCAGCTCCGTCATCACAAAGCTGCGTGAGCTGCGTTGAATCAGACGCACTCCCAGATGCTTTTCCAGCTCCGCGATGCGCTTGCTCAAGGTCGACTTGGGGGTTCCCAGCGCCCGGCTCGCCGCAAATCCGCCGTGGTTCACGACCTGAACATAAATTAGAGACAGATCGTTGAGGTTCAACACGGCCTGCCACCGTCCACATTTGTGAACTTTGAGTTCATATCTGCCCGCCTACTGGATAAGCATCCATATGTGCATTCTATTGCCACTCCAACAAGTGCAACGGAGACCACAGTCATGAACCCTTATGCAGGCAAAAAGCCCTGATTCTCGGCGGCGCCCACACGCTCGTCACTGATCGCAACCCGCGCGATCTTGCGGCACTGGCACAGCAAATCGGACCCGACGCACATACGCTGCGTTCGGATATCGCGGATATTGCGGACATCGACACGCTGACGCAGGCGGTTCGCGAAACGCTAGACGGCATCGACTTTCTGCATGTGAATGCTGGTGTCTCCGAACTGCAAGCCTTCCCTGAGGTCGACGAAGACTCGTTCGATCGGCAATTTTCGATCAACGTCCGCGGCCCCTTCTTTTCCGTGCAGCGGCTGGCCCCGCTGATCACCGATGGCGGCGCGATTGTATTCACGTCCTCGGTCGCCGACACCGGCGGCGTCCCCGGCATGCTGGTGTATGCCGCGACCAAGGCGGCGCTGGTCTCCATGACGTCGACCTTCGCCGCCGAGCTGTTGCCGCGCCGTATCCGCGTCAACGCCGTCAGCCCCGGCTTCATCGCCACACCGACGATGGGGGTCGCGGGCTTCTCGCCCGAACAGCGCGCCGAGTTCGAAGCGCTGGGCGACACGCTGACCCCTATGGGCCGCCACGGCAGCGCGCAGGAAGTCGCAGGCGGTGCTGTTCCTGGCCTTCGAGGCGACCTTCACCACGGGCGTCAAACTCGCGGTGGACGGCGGGCTGGGTCAACGCTTTTCACCTCCACCAACCTGAACCCCGCTTCACCACACATTAGGAGAATGCCACCATGACTCCGATTTCGATTCTCGGCCTGGGCGCTATGGGCCAGGCGCTCGCCAGCCACTTTCTGGCCCGTGGCCATGCGGTCACGGTCTGGAACCGCACACGCGGAAAGGCGTCCGCGTTGGTCGCGCGCGGCGCAAACGAAACGGCGAGCGTCAGCGACGCGATCACGGCCGGCGAGCTGTTGGTGGTCTGCGTGCTGGACTATGCGGCGGTTGAGTCGATCCTCGCCACCGCATCCGCAGCCTTGCCCGGACACACTCTGGTGAACCTCACCAACGGCACGCCAGCACAGGCGCGCGCGCTGGCCGAGCAAATGCGTGGACTCGGTGCACACTACCTGGACGGCGGCATCATGGCGACGCCGCCGATGATCGGTGGCGAGCACGCGGTGTTGCTGTACAGCGGAGAGCAGTCCGCATTCGATGCTTACGCTGAAACGCTGGCAAGCCTTGGCGCCGCGCACTATGTCGGAGCGGACGCCGGCCTTGCTTCGCTGCACGATCTGGCGCTGCTGAGCGGCATGTACGGATTGTTTTCCGGCTTCCTGCACGCCAGCGCGATGGTCGAATCGGCAGGGATCGGCGCCACCCGCTTTCTGGCGCAGTACCTCGCCTCGTGGCTGACAGCGATGATGGGCGTGTTGCCTGGGCTTGCCGACAGAATCGACAGCGGCGTGCACACGCATGAGGTCATCTCCAAGCTCGACATGCAGTTGGTCGCCCTCGACAACATACTGACGGCGACGCGTGAGCAGGGCGTGGCGACCGACCTGCTCGACCCGCTATTGGCTCTGCTGCAGCGACGCAGCGCAGGCGGACACGGCGACGATGACCTGTCTGGGGTGCACGAGTTGATCCGTCGACGATCCGAGCGGTGGCACACCGCGCGGGAGCACTAGGGCAGCGGTGAGTCTGCTTCAATGGCGGCCATCAGCGCTTCAGGGTAACGCGCGCCCGCGACGCTGCCGACCACAAACGCGCCGTCCAGTTCTGCCAGCTCCGCGTCGTTCAGGCGGAGTTGTAGAGCCGCGAGGTTCTCGTCAATTCGCGACGGACTGCGGCTTCCGGGTAGCGGGATCACGCCTGCCCCCTTGGCCAGCAGCCACGCCAGCGCGATCTGGGCCGGCGTGGCGCCTTTGTTCTGCGCCAGGGAACACAAGCTGGGCAGCAGCTTCAAATTGGCGTCGAGGTTCGAGCCTTGAAAGCGCGGCGCGTGCTGCCGCAGATCGCGTGGCGACATGGCGCTGGCGTTGGGCATCGCAGCGCTGAGGAATCCACGCCCCAGGGGACTGTAGGCGAGCAAGGCAATCCCGAGTCGCGTCAGCTGCGGGAGGATTTTGATCTCGACATGGCGATCCAGCAGCGAGTATTCGGTCTCGACAACGCTGAGCGGATGCACCGCGTGCGCCCGGACGATCATTTCCGCCGAAGCCTCGGACAGCCCGATGCCGCGAACCTTGCCGGCACTGACCAGCCCGGCCATTGCATCGATGCTTTGCTCGATCGGAACCCGCGGGTCAACGCGCGCAAGAATGAAGAGATCTATAACGTCTCGCCCCAGGCGGACGAGTGCCTCATCGCAGGCCTGTCGCACGTATTCCGGGCGACCGTCGATGACCGTTGGCAGGCCGCGCGCGTCGCTGCGGACCCCGAACTTGGTGGCAACCATCGCACTGGTAGGCCCCGCAAGCGCGCGGCCCAGCAATTTTTCATTCTCACCGCCACCGTAAAAGCTCGCAGTGCTGAACAGGGTGACGCCGCGGTCCAAGGCATGCCGAATCGCTTTCAATCCGTCCTCGGGTGTCGCTGGCCCATAGCTACCGCTCAAGCCCATGCAGCCATAACCCAGTCGGGGTAGTTCCATCCGAATCGCTTTCATGCGTCGTCCTGATCGCCCTGCTCGGGCCTGCTTGAAGAAGTTGAGCGTCGTTTGTACGCTGACCCGAACGCGCCAGGATTGAACGAAACGGCCATGCCCTTCCCCCTGATTCCAAGCCCGAATGGCGATGCCCTTGCGCCCTACCTGCGGCGCCGGCCCAATGTCGCGCTGCCCGCAGGCTGCGGGTTCGTTCTTCCGGATGCAGGCGCAACGCTGGTGTTTCGGACCGGTGGGCAGCGCGAGCCGATGCTGGCGCTGATTGGCCCTAAATCGCGACTCAGAACACTGCCCAGGCTCGACGGCGCGTCGGCCTCGGTGCAGTTCAAAAGCGGTGGCGCCGGGCGTTTTTTTCGGAACTCGATGGACACGATGACTGACACCAAGGTCGCCCTGGACGAGCTGTGGGGTACGGAAGCGTCGGTGTTGCTCGACCGGCTGATGAGCGCTCGCACACCCGCCGACGCCACGGCTTTGTTGCACGGCGCACTCCTGCAACGCATGAGCCGCTCGCAGCCCTCGACCATAGACCGCAAAATCGATTGGGCGGTTTCCCGGCTGGCCCGGCTTGACGATCAGGGGACTGTGGCTGAGCTGGCCCGATCCGTGGGCTTAAGCGATCGTCATTTCCGCCGCACATTCACGGCGCGCGTCGGGCTTTCGCCGCAGCAGTTCGGTGCCGTGTGCCGCTTTCGCTCCGCCGTGAATCAGGCAATGCGTGCAAGCGACGAGACCTGGGCAACCATCGCCGCAGCGACCGGGTACACCGACCAGTCCCATATGAGCAGAGCTTTCGTTCGCATGACGGGATCGCCGCCTGGCCAATTGCTCCGTGCGATACAAACGGGTGCGTGAGCCACAGGAGCGCTTTTTTGAGTCGTCCAAGGTGTCCACGTGGCCTAGTTGCGATGACATGATATGAAATGCCCGTTCCATGCCGGCGGAGCAGATTCTGATCTGCCCATTCGACAGGCAAGTCGCGCAAGAGTCAGAGCCGACATTTTGCGCACTCAGGGTCACGCACTCAGGGTCAGGTCTTGTTCCTTGCATTTTCAGCAATGCGTGGAACATGACCCGCTGCGAGTCGAGTTCTCAGGCGCGACGTCTTGCTATACCGAGGGTCGCCGCCACACGCGCCCGGTCAACACGCCCCACAGCAGCGCTCCACTGGCGAGGCCGACAAGCAGGCGAATCAGGAATCCGTATTGATCGACCGGTGAGATGAACCCTTCGATCAGACCGGCCAGTCCCAGAAACGGGACCACCACGGCCAGCAGACACGCGGCGTCGGCAACGGCCTCGCGCAGCGCTTCGGCCCGCGTGCGCAGGCCCGGCCGTGCCAGGGCGGCGCCGAGGGAGACGCCGGCGGCGGCGGCAATCAGGATCACCGACAGCTCGACCACGCCGTGCGCGAGCATGAAGCGAAACAGGCGCAGGCCGAGTCCGTGCTGGTGGGTGAAGGCGAGCACGCCGCCGATCATGGCGCCATTGAGCACCAGGATGTAGAGCGTGCCGATGCCGTAGAGCGTGCCCAGCACGAAGGCCGACAGGGCGACGGTGACATTGTTGGCGATGATGCCGAACGACATCACCGAGGACGGCGTGACATTGAGGATGCCATCGGTCCACAACTGGCCGCGCTGCACGCCGTCGATCAGTTGTTCGGACGCGAACAGGGCGGCGAGTTCGGGAAAATGGCTGACCAGACTCCAGCCGACGATGGCCATACCAAAGAAGATCAGGCTCATGACCATGAGCGTGGGCCGCAGCTTGAAATAGACGGCGGGAACCTCGTCCCGGTACAGACGCGACAGCCGCTCACGCCAGGGTTCGAAGTCGTCGTCCACGCGCATGTGCAGCTGTCGCAACTGTGATTCCAGGCGCGCGGTGACCTCGGTCCCGGGCAGTTCGCGGCGTGCGATGGCAAGGTCGTGTGCAGTGCGTCGGTAATCGTCGATACAGGCGGTTGCGGTGGCAAGGTCCAGCTGTTTCGGCATGGGCGCGGCAAGGCTGCGATCGACTCGCGCCCAGTCCGGCCGGCGCTGGGCGATCCAGCGGCGCAGGGCGGCCGGCGTCACGCCGCGCCCGTTCGCAGGGCGGTCTGCAAGTGCTCGCGGATCGCGGCGGCGTCCGCGGGAACCGGCAGGTCGATCTGGCTCAGCAGTTTCGAACCCAGCGCGGCACGCGCGTCGGGCACCAGTTCGTCCCAGCGTTGCAGCACTTCTTCGATCAGCAATGCGGTCCTTGGCGGCAGTCCCTCGTCCGCCAGCACGGTATCGCTCATGCGAAGCCGCTGCCGGCTGGCGTAGACCACGAGGCTGCCACTGACGATGTCGCCGAGCCGGGTCTGGCGGCGCGTGGCGAACATCAGCACCAGGCCGAGCGCATAGCAGACCGGCAGGCTGTCGATCAGACGAAACAGATTGCGCAGCACGATCGCGCCGGGACCGGGCGCGCCACCGTCGTTGCGCACCACGATCAGGCCGGCGATGCGCTTTCCGGGACTGACGCCGCGGCGCAGCAGTTCGAGCACGGGGTGATAGCCGAGGTAGATCACGGCGGCCGGAGCAAAGAAACCGATCGCGCCGAGTTCGACGCCCGGAACGTTGCGAATGCCGGTCGCAAGCAGCAGCCAGAATGCGGCACCCAGCGCGCGTATCGACCAGTCGATCGAAAACGCGTAGGCACGCGCGCCGACACCGGCCAGCTCCATCGACAGATCAACGCTGTCGACGGTGCTGACGGCGAGTTGTTCGTCGGCGAAATTCATCGGAGCCTCAAGCATAACCACTTGAGCGTGCCGGAAGCGATCAGTCCACCCGCACCTTGTCCAGTCCCTTGCCGCGCTTCCACATGTAGCCGACGCTGACCAGCGTCAGCGCGGCACCGACCAGCACGCCGGGCACGGCCCCGAGGAAACGCACCATGGCGCTGGAGGTGAAGGCGCCGAGTTCATTGGAGGCGGACACGAAGATGCTGGAAACCGACAACACCCGGCCGCGCACATGGTCCGGCGGCAGCGCCTGCAGGATGGTCTGCCGGATGACGACGCTCACGGCGTCGAAGATGCCGGTCAGGAACAGCGCCAGCACCGACAGCCAGAACAGCTTGGACACCGCGAACACCAGCGTTGCCATGCCGAAGCCGACCACGGCCAGCAGCAGGTTGCGCCAGGGTCGGTGCGTCGGCGTGAAGGCGGTACAGATCAGCATGGTGAGCATCGCGCCCACGGCCGGCGCGGCACGCAGAATGCCGAGACCCTGCGGACCGACGTGAAGGATGTCGATCGAGAACACCGGCAGAATTGCGATCACGCCACCACAGAGCACGGCGACCATGTCCAGCGTGATCGCGTACAGGATCAGCGGCGAACGCCACACGAAACCCAGGCCGTCGCCCAGACTCTTCCACACCGACTCGCGCCTGGGGATTTCGCGCGGCGGATGCGCGGACATGCGCAGCGTCGCCAGCAATGACAGCACCATCATCGCCACCACGATCAGCAGCGTGCCGTTGACCTCGAAGCCGGCGATCAGGAAACCGGCCAGCGCCGGGCCGGTGATCGCGCCACCTTGCCAGAAGGTGCTGCTCCAGGCCGAGGCATTGGAATAGATTTCGCGCGGTACCAATTCCGCGCGCAGCGAGGACATCGCCGGCGAATAGAAGGCGCGGGCAAAGCCCATCGCTGCCATGGTGGCGTAGATCAACGTAAGTTCGGTGGCATCCGCGATGCTGCTGTCGCTGCGCGAGGACCACATGATCCAGGCCAGCACCACCGAGCCCAGCAGCATCACCCCCTGCGCCATCGCCATCAGCCGGCGCTTGTCGCGACGGTCCGCGACGTGCCCGCCGAACAGCGCCACGGCCATGAACGGAATCACCTGCGCCAACCCCACCAAACCCAGCATCAAGGCATTGCCGGTGATGCGGTAAAGCTCATAGCCGATCGTGACTTCCTGGATCAGGCGGCCACAGGTCAGCAGCACATTGGCCAGAATCAGGTTGCGGAATTCGGGGTAACGCAGCGCCGCGAAGGCGTCCTTGCGCGGCGGCGCGGCGTTCGGCGTGGAATCGGGGGGCATGAGCGGGCGCGATTTTCGCAGATTCGCCCGATCAATGTGTGCCTGCGACGTTTGCCGCCAGCCACAGGCGCGGCGATCATGCCGTCCCCCGCCGTGGACCGATGCCGACCAAGCCGATGCGCGTACTGCTGATCGAAGACGACCGCATGATCGCCGAAGGCGTGCGCACCGCGCTGCGTCAGGAGGGCTATGCCGTGGACTGGCTGGCCGACGGCGGGGACGCGGACACCAGTCTGCGCGCCACCCGTTTCGACTGCATTCTGCTGGACCTCGGCCTGCCACGCATGGACGGCCTGCAGGTTCTGCGTGCACTGCGTGGCCGCGGCGACGACACGCCGGTGCTGATCCTGACGGCACGGGATGCGGTGCCGGAACGCGTCGCCGGGTTGGACGCTGGCGCCGACGACTATCTGATCAAACCCTTCGATCTCGACGAGCTGTCGGCGCGGCTGCGCTCCCTGCTGCGGCGCGGTGCCGGTCGGGCCGAACCGGTCATCGAACATCGCGGCATCCGCATGGATCCGGTCACACGGGAAGTACGCCTTCAGGATCAGCCGGTGCGCTTGTCGGCACGCGAGTACGCGGTACTGGAAGCGCTGTTGCGGCGCCCTGGCGCGGTGCTGTCGCGGGCGCAGCTCGAGGAACATCTGTACGGCTGGGGCGAGGAAGTCGAAAGCAATGCCGTGGAGGTCTACATCCACGGTCTGCGGCGCAAGCTCGGCAGCGACAGCATCCGCACGCTGCGCGGCGTCGGCTACAGCGTGCCAGCGTGAGCGCGCGCTGATGCGCTCGATCCGCGCCCGTCTGTTCGCCGGCCTGCTGCTGATGTTCGTGGCCGTGGCGGCGCTGGTCGGACTGCTGACCTATCAGCGCATCCTCGAGGAAACCTCGGAGCTGTTCGACTACCAGCTGCGTCAGATGGCCCTGTCGCTGCGCGACCAGGGGTCGGTGGCGCCGCGCCTGCAACTCGGTGCCGAGGACAGCAACTCCGATTTCGTGATCCAGATCTGGGACCTGTTCGGCACGCGCATCTACCTGTCGCGGCCCGGTCTGCCGCCGATCAATCAGGCGATCCTCGGCTATTCCGACCTCAACCTTCAGGGCGAGCGCTGGCGCGTGTTCGGCCTGCAGACCCTGGGTCGCGTGATTCAGGTGGCGCAACCCTGGCAGGTGCGCCAGCACCTGGCGGGCCGCGCCGCCTTGCGCGCGATGATTCCGTTGCTGCTGTTCCCACCGCTGATGGCGCTGGCGATCTGGTGGATCGTGACGCGCGCGCTGGCGCCCTTGCGGCGCGCCGCCGACGAAGTGCAGAAACTCGACGCAGGCACGCTTGAAGCCGTGACCACGCACGGCATGCCCACCGAAGTCGCACCGCTGGTACTCGAACTCAATCGACTGCTCGCGCGTCTGTCACAGGCCATCGAGATACAACGCAGTTTCGTGGCCGATGCCGCGCATGAACTGCGTACGCCGCTCACCGCGGTGCGTCTGCAATTGCAGCTGCTGGCACGCGCGCCGGACGATTCGGCGCGGCAGGAGGCACTCGCGCGGCTCGGCGAGGCAGTGGACCGCGCCGGGCATCTGGTCGCGCAGTTGCTGACGCTGGCGCGCAGCGAACCGGGCGGCGCGAATCCGTCCTTTGCGCGGTTGCGATTCGACGAAGTGGTGCGCGCCGGCGTCACGGACGCCGCCGCCTATGCGCAGTCACGCGGCTCCGAACTGAGTCTGGAAGCCGCGGATACACCCGTGACCATTGAAGGCGAGGCCGAATCGCTGCGGGTATTGGTTCGCAACCTCTGCGATAACGCACTGCGCTATTCACCGGCCGGCGGCACGGTGCGGCTGCAACTGGAATCCTTCGGGAAAGCGGTGCGTCTGACCGTGGACGACAGCGGGCCGGGCATCCCGGCGCAGGAACGCGAACGCGTGTTCGACCGTTTCCATCGTCGCAATGGTTCCGCCGAAGGCGGCAGCGGTCTCGGCCTGGCAATCGTCAGGGCGATTGCCCAGCGTCACGGCGCAACGCTGGCGCTGGGCGATTCACCGTTGGGTGGTCTGAGGGTGGCGCTGGAGTTCAGGAACGCGGCCGGGTGATCGCGCACAGAGTCTAGGATTGTGTCCCGGAAATTCGCATCAATACTGCATCAATATTTGAGCTGTCATCCCCGCGTAGGCGGGTGTCCAGTGCCCGGAAAAATCACCGAAGTCTCAAGCCTCCGGATTCCCGCCTTCGCGGGAACGACGTTGGAAGAATCAGGTCGATTACTCCCAAGACTCAACCCTCCAAGACTCAACCCTAGCAGCCTGTCGGGCTTTCGCTGTGGCTCCGGGCTTTGAATTCGGCGTGGATATTGCGTCATAAGGCGTTGATGCAATGAAGATTTAGGGGCTTGTATGGCAACCAAATTCATCTCGGTGGATC
>JAHZLQ010000074.1 GCA_022599775.1 Gammaproteobacteria bacterium | reverse complement strand
GCTTGATCAGGCGCTTGTTGCGTCGTGCATCGCCCAGGTCCAAGTCCGCGAATTCCTCTGCCGCCCAGCTCATCTGATCTCCACGTCTCATTTCAGATCAGTATGTTACGAGATCATTTTCGAGTTGTGTGTAAGCGGATGCATACCGAGACCTCAGGCCATGTCGAAGCGCTTATTCAATCAGCTCGAAACGCTGGGCCGGGAGAAGCTCTCCCGATCGTTCCATATGCGGGAATTCCTCTACTCCGAAACTGCCTACGCCGAGGCAATCGCCAACATTCCGGATGATCCGGCGCTGGCACTCGCTGCCGGACGTGCACTGTGCGAAAACGTGCTTGAACCGATACAGGACAAGCTCGGGCGACTCTCGATCCGCTCCGGATACCGCAGCTCTCGCGTCAACGAGATCGGCAATCGGAATCGCTACAACTGCTCCTCGAACGAAAAGAACCATGCAGCGCACATTTGGGACCGTCGCGACAGCAACGGTTTCATGGGAGCAACCGCCTGCATCGTCGTCACATCCTTCCTGCCGTACTACCAGAAAACCGGCGACTGGACCCCACTCGCATGGTGGATCTGGGAAAACGTTCCACACTGTTGCAGTCAGTTCTGGTTTCCCAATCTGGCCGCCGTGAATCTGCGCTGGAGTGAAAACCCCAAGGCGGAGCGCTCAATTCAGACCTACGTCGTCAATCCGCATACCCGGGACAAGTCGGCGCTCGTCAAGGCCGGCGTGCCAACGGTGCCCGGCCCCTATCAACGCCTTTATCGTCCTTATCTGGCAACACTTCGTTGAAAGCGCGATTGTCGATATGCCAAACAAGGTATGCAAATGCTAAAAAGTCCGATGCAACGAGAAATCGTCGAAAGCGGCGTGCTTGAAATAGTGCCGAGCGATTTTTGCAAATTTTTTCAAAGCTCCCGCGGTATTACCGGAACCGAGGCGACGTACAGAGCACTGCTATACAGCCATTTTCTGCAGCTCGGAATACCTTCTGACGATATGGTTGCCGAGTATCCCGCAACCACCGGCGGGATGCTTGATCTGGCGATATGCAATGGGTCTGCCGTGGAGCATCTTTTCGAAATCAAGGGCGGAGCATACGGCAACCGCCACGCACTTAAAGATGAGATCAAAGAAGGCATTTTGGAGAAGGACCTCAGAAAGCTGGAGGCAACCGGAACTGCCAGCACCAAGCGCTGGATGGTCGCACTCGATCTATCGTCGATTGGCAGCCACTTGAATCCATCAAGACTCGAATGGCTCGCACGTGAATGTTCGAAACGCAGCATCACACTTCTGTATTTCGATTTGGATAAGGAAATCGAAATCGCCAAGGTCTTCCATCCCAGGGGGCAAGTGGACGAAATAAGGATTCCTCCGACGGACGAGCAGCGCGGCGTTGGCGCGGAAGTATTGGATTCGCTCGGCTCAGACGCTTTTTGGCAAGGCATTCCCGGTGTCCGCAACGGTTTGCACGAGCAGAACTCGGTTTTGCGAGCGTACGGCGCCCTGCTTGCACAAGGGTTGTCGACTCGATCGATAAGCCTCGAAACCTACTTCCAGTTCGCAAAGGGGAAGGGCGAGGAAGGAAACAATCGTCCGGACATCGCGGTGTTCAAGCCAGAGATCAAGGGAATGTTCAATCTGTACCGGTATGGCAAGTATTCCGATCCGCTCGACCCCATCAAAGTGCATTACCTGCTGGCGCTCATCGAAATAAAGGTCGCACCGAACCGATCACAGGTTGAGGAAGACATTCAAAAATTAAGCAGGTGGCGCGACAGTGTTTACAAGTCGTGCGAAAAAAATGGGATCACGTACCCTGATTATTCGAAGTACATCTTCGTCGGCTTCTGCACAAGTTCTGAAGTGGCTTCGTTGGCGGCCGATCGTGGGAAAGAACTCGGAATCGATGTCTACTGTACGGGTTCGCCCCGTAATCACGGACGGTTGGAAAGAGCTGAAAACTTCTGATCCTGCTTGGCGACTCTACGCCGCATCCTCGGGTTATGAAATCGCTCAATGTGGTCAAATACATCGGCCTTGGCCATATCGAGCGTAGCGTATCTCGTCCGGTTGATACGCTCGCGCTTGAGCATGCCGAAGAAGCCTTGCACGCGGCATTGTCTCCGCAGTGACCGACTGCACTCATCGGGCGGAGCAACGTGTTCCTCGTCAGATAGCGTTGATAGTCACTGCTGGGGAGTGTCCTGAATTCTGTGTGCGAGCCGGTTGATAAAATCATTCTGTCAGAATGAACTGTTCGCCGAATTGTATGGTGAGTTGCGTATTTAGCGGCATGCCATTCTTTCGGTAGTCGTTTCCACTTTTCCTCGATCTGCCGCGGCGACAGATAGATCAGTTTGGTGGCTGCATAGTCGCTGGGGAAATGGCCCTTGTTGCGAATCGTCTTGCGCACTTGGCTATGCAGGCTCTCGATGGCGTTGGTGGTGTAGATGATCTTGTGGACCTCGGCCGAAAAGGCGAAGAACGGCGCCACCTCCTCCCACTTCCGATGCCAGCTGGCGACGACGGGCGGGTATTTCTGGC
Source organism: Gammaproteobacteria bacterium (assembly GCA_022599775.1). Lineage (GTDB taxonomy): Bacteria > Pseudomonadota > Gammaproteobacteria > Nevskiales > Nevskiaceae > Banduia. The sequence continues at coordinate 62,190 of JAHZLQ010000074.1, read as the reverse complement.
CCCATGCGTCTTGCTCGAATTCGCCCAAGGCCGCCGCCGCGGCTTCGGCGTTGGCGGTGCCGTAGAGCGGCTCCAGGGCCTTGGCGATGGCCTTGCGCCCTTTCCAGGACACGAACTGCATCGAGTAGTGGATCAGATGCACGATGCAGATCTGGACGACGGTGTCCGGAAAAGCGGCCGTAATGGTCTCCGGGAATGCCTTGAGGCCTTCGACGACGGCGATCAGGATATCGCGCACACCGCGCCCCTTGAGGTCGATCACGACGCGCATCCAGAACTTGCCGCCTTCGGTCTGCTCGATCCACAGACCCGGGATTTCCTTGGCGCCGTGGCAGGTCACGCCGATGGCCAGGTAGACCGCCTTGTTACGAACCAGACCCTCGTCGCGGATCACCCGCAGAGCATCGAAATAGACGATGGCCTAGGTCTCCTTCAGCGGCCGATTCTGCCAGGCGACAGCGTTGGCCATCACCGATTCGGTGACCGCCGACACCAGATTCGGCGAGACCTCGATGCCGTAGATCTCCTCGATGTGCGCGCGGATATCCCGTGCGCTCATGCCCCGCGCGTAGAGCGCGACGATCTTGTCGTCGAAGCCTGGGAAGCGCCGGGCGCACTTGGGAATCAGCGGGGGGCGAACTGACCGTGTCGGTCGCAGGGAATGTCGAGGACGAGCCGGTCGTCGTCCAGGGTCACGGTTTTCGATGAGCAGCCATTTCGATGATTGCCGGCGTCCTGCTGCTCGCGCTCGTCAAGATGAACTCCATCTCCGCGTTCGACATGCGCTCGGGCAGGCGCTTCTTCAGCTCGCCAATCAGCCCATCATTGCCCAGCAGGTGGGCGCCGTGCTCTTGTCCCTCCAACGGCTGGCCGATCACCTCCTCGACGAATGCGTCGAATCATGAGGTGTCGCGCTGACCCTTTGAACCCACCACACACTCTCAACGAGCATTGGTTCTCGTCACTGGACGACGCCAGGTGCAAGATCGACGAGTGGCGGGGCTTCTATAAAGAGGTACGACCCCACTGCGCAATTGCGTGGAAAACTCCTGCCGAATTCGCCCGCTTTGGTGACAAATGCCCCCGCCGTCGCGCCATCGATCTGCTGGGCTCTTCGTTTAACTCTCGTTCAAGGCGACAGAACGCTTCCTACTGAACACGCCACCCAACAAACTCCAAACCGACATAGATCGGCATCAGCTGAGGCGTCTTTCTCACAGTCGCTGGCACCCTGATCGCCTCACCGAAGTCATCCTGAATCAACGGCACCTTCCCTTGATCTCCACCCAAGGCTTTACGGCTGTCGATGTGACGCAACGCCGCTCGGGAGTAAGCCCCTTCCAGGACAATCCGTACCTGCCTGGGGGTTAGGCGTGCCAATGCCTGGACGATGTCCTCTGACAGTTCCGAAAAGCAGGCATTGAGTTCGGGCCGATCTCGCCGAAGCGCTCGCTCGACGGACCGCACGACCATCGGCGTCTGATCCTGCGTGGGTGCCGCCACCTTGACCACCTGAAACCGACTGGTCAGCGGCGAGGAGCGTGGCAGTGCATTGGCGGTGGCCATGAATGCCATCGGTCGCACATCGATTTCGACATTGAGAAATTCGTCCCGGAATCGCGCCGCGGTCCGGGGTTCGAGGACGCCCAGTAGGGCGCGGTCCGTCGCATGATGACCTTGGTTGGCCTTGTCCAGCTCGTCCAGTACCAGCATCGGCAAGGCCTTGTCCGGACACTCGTCGACGAGCCGCAGAATGGCGCCGGGCTGGGCATCGCGCCAGGTCCCGCTCGCGCCGCTCAATAACCAGCCGGCACTCATTTCCGCCATGGACAGCAGCGTCCAGTGCACGCTCAGACAAACCGACAACTCACTCAGGAATGCCGTTTTCCCGATACCCGGCGGGCCGACCAGCAGCAGCCGGGGCAAGGACAAGGGCTCGCCCGTGAAGACCGATAGCGCGACACGATCACGGATCAAGCGGACCACATCCTCGAAGTTCGGGAATCGCAATGACAGAGCCTCCAGCGCGAGCAGCTGCTCCGTCGTGGCACCGGGCAACTCTCGTGTTGTCCGCCCGGCGAGGGATTCCGCCAAGGCTCGCCATGACGAGCTTTCCTGCTGGCGTTGGTTGATACGCTGCCGGAGCGCGCCGCCGTCACACAGGCGCCATTCCCGCTTCGGGTCAATGGGTTTCGGTGCCAGCTGTTGTTTCAACCGTTCCTGCATCGCGGTGAGCGCGTGCATGCATTCCTCCGGCAGCGGTTCGGCCCTGCGCCGGGCCGCGCTTTGTTCGCGACGCGCCTCCGCGCCCTGCTTCATCCGTTGATGGCGCGCCTCGACCTTCTCCAGATACTGGCGTGCCCGCAGCACCAGAAACTTCGCAAACGGATCGAGAATCGACAGCCCGACCGGTGTCAGCAGCCAGCCGCGGCTCGGGACGTGATCATAGAAAAACTGTCGGAGCTCCGGAGCGATACCGCCGCGTTTGCTCAAGGCATACGAACCGGGCGCGTGTCCCTCGTCTGAGCAATCCGGATATTGGAACGTTTCCTTCGCCCAGTCGTCGATCTGTGCGGCCAAATGTCGATTCATGCGGATCATGGGCCGTCTCCTTGTGCGCGGTCGATATCAGCCTGCGCGATCCGCCGCCAGTGGCCATTCAGGCACAAGCTTTCGATCTGCTGACACAGATCCACGACTCGCGTGCGCCAACCCTGGGGCCAGCAACAGTGCGAGGCATCACGATAAAACTGATCGGGAAAACGAGATTGAAGCAGCAGCGAATTGCTGCGCGCATCGAAGAAATCACTTGCGGTCATGAAACGCTCCGGGCAAAGCAGGAGAGAGATGCCCGGTGGAATCAGCGACGACGCTGAAATGCAGCCGACGCCGAAAGTCGAAATCAGATCGAAATTCGGCGCGCCATAGTGGACCGGGCGCAAGCCTGTAAGGCGCACCCGCGTATCAATTGGCTATTCGGTCGTTTCATGCGACGAGGACTATACCGTCCACACCGGGCAAAGTGGAATAGGCGCCCTCACAGCTGCAGCTCGGGCGGACAGCAAAACAGCGCCTCCGGCTCCGGCATGACCCAGGATCCGGGCTGGCAGCGAATCTGCTGCTCCAGCGCCTCGCGGGCTGCCTCAAACGCATCATCCCGCCAGAGCCCTTCGATCACCCGCACCTGCATTGACGGCAACTGCTGGGCCAGAAGCGCATTGGCGGCGGCCACGATCTCGAGGACCGCCGACGAGGGCACGCCATAGCCCAGGGCCATGCGACCGAAGGCGTGTGTTGCGAGGACCTGCGTCAGCCAGCCCAGCAGCTCCGGCGGCGCATCGCCGACCGCCCGCAGCGGCACGACCACCTGCCCCGGCATCAGGCCCAGCCCCCAACCACAGCTTCCCTGGCTCAACCAGCCATAAACGTCACGCGCCACACGCAGACTCATCGGTACGACGAATGAAGTGCTCATAGTGGAATCTCCCGGTGTGACCGGGCGATCACGCCGCCGGTCCGTGGATAGGTCATTCGAGACCGGCTGCGACGCATCGGCGCCGTCCCACACCCTTCGGAGTGGCCGGCACCGGATGGCGGTACCGACAGCCTTGCGGAGCTCGGCATTCGGCCAGCAACACCGGCTTGCTTCAACACGGCTTGCGCCTCCTCGCGCAGACGCTCGACCGCCGGCGCGCTGACACCGAAGCCGCGCGGGTAGTAGGCGATATCGTCGAAGTCGAGTCGCATCTCCAGCCAGGCCGCCAAGCGAGGCGACGCCTGCGCAAGCCACAGGCAGGGCGGCGAACCGTCATCCCCGTCAGACCCGGCGGCCGACAGCCATTGCGCGATATCCATCGCGATCGACAATTTCATCGGTGTTTCGGTGATTTCGTCCATGAGTTCCCCTGCTGCTTGAATGCCCGGAACGGGCGACGGTATGAATCGGCACGCTAGCGCCGCGAGCGTCCGGCCAGATAGCGTCGTCCGTCCTTGGGTGGGTCGGGATCGGTCGTCGCGCGCGCGATGGCCTCCCGCTGCGCCTGATCCCTCGCCATGGAGGGCGTCGGCGCGTAGTCGCTGTAGATGTTGGTGACCGCCCGCGAAATTCCACACTTCACGAAGCGCCGGTTGGCGACCCGCGCAATCGCCGCGGCAGCCGAGTCGCGCACACCCCAGCCCCGGGGGCCGACGGCAAAAGCATCCGGCGTGAGGGCACGGTGCAACCAGCCAACCAGCGCCGGCTGGGCATAGCCCAGCAGCTGCATTCGCACACGCCGGCCGTCTGCGCACAGTCCGTAATCGGCGGGCGGAATTTCCAGCCAGGTGGCGACGGCCTGCGCCTGCTCCAAACGCATGACGGGCATCTTCAGGCCGCCTCCAGGGCCACGCGATCGATGGCCGCCAGCACGCCGCCGAACGTCTCGTCGATGGCATCCAGCACGTCGGCATCCTCGAGCTCGACGTCGGGGAAGTTGAGGATCACCCAGCGCTCGATCGCATCGCGATTGTTTCGGGCCGGGGCCGGGCTCAGGCGCGTGGCCAGGCCTTGGCCGTTGCCGATTCGGTATCGCGCCATCAACTGCTGCGCGACAATGGAAAGCTGATCATCACTGTACTTTTGCATCACACACCTCCTACACGGTCACTACACAATGTCGTTCGAACCCGCCTTGGCACCGCTCGCCTACGCCGCCGAACTGCAAGCCTTCGGCAAGCGTCTGGCGCGCATCCGCAAGCGGCGGCACCTGAGCCAAGCCAAGCTCGCCGAAGTGGTCGGTCTGGACCGCCCGTTTCTCGGCGCGCTGGAGCGCGGTCAGAAAAACCCGAGCCTTGTCACGCTGATGCGTCTGAGCCTTGCACTCGATACCGAGCTCGCCGAGCTGGTGCCGAGCCTGAACGCGATCCGCGACTCGCTGATCACGCACGGCAGTGATCTGCTCGATGGCGAAGGTAGTCCCACGATTCAGTAGCTCCGGCGCTCGACCTGGCGCAGCGCAGCGGCGAGCCTTCAATTGACGGCCGTCCCACACGATCTCAGTCCTCATCGGCGCTCTCCCGGAAGGTATTGGCGAGCAGCGCCTGGAAGGCGGAGCCATCGCGGCGGGTGAGATTGGGGATGTAGCGGCTGTAGACGGTAAACAGCATCTCGGTATTGGCGTGCCCAAGCTGGCGTGCCACCCATTCGGCCTGCTCGCCGGAGGCCAACCACAAGGTCGCGCTGGTATGGCGCAGCTGGTACGGGCGACGCTTCTCCAAGTCCAGGTAGCGCAGCAGCGGATACCAGACGCGGTTGGTGAAATTCTTGGCGTCGATCGGCGCGCCCTGGCGGGTGCAGAACACGTACTCACCGCGATGCCGTGACAGCTTTTCCTGTGCGCGCAGCGCATCATGAATCTGCTGGTTCATGGCGATCTCGCGCTGGGATGCATCGGTTTTCGTGTACTCGGTGCGACCCTTGGAAAGGGTTTCCCGGATCAACAGCTCACGGCGCTCGAAGTCGACGTATTTCCACTTGAGGCCGTCGGCTTCGGCGGTACGCATGCCGGAGAAGGCCCGCACGGTCAGATACCAGCGATAGTCCTCGCGCACCCGTGTGATGAGCGTGTGCACTTCCTGCAAGGAGAACGGCTTGATCTCCGGGCGGCGCTGCTTGAGGCGGGCGATCTTGGCGGTCGGCGAGACGAAGCCGTAGCGGTCCGAAGCCTCCGCCATGATGGCGCCGAGCATCATCATCACGCCGTTGACGGTCTTGGCGGCCATCTGGTCGTTATGGGATCGACCGGGCTTGAGCATCAGCGCCGCCCGGAACTGCAGGCAGTCGGCCTTTTTGATGTCGGACAGGAACCGCTCGCCGAAGTACGGCAGCAGGTGGCATTCCAGAATCTGGCGATTGGTGTCGCGGGTACTCCGACGCCACTGCGGCTGGCACTCCGCGAACCAGAGCTCGGCGAAATCGCGGAATCGGGGTGTGGCTGGCGCGGCCGGAATGGGCACACCCGGATAGCCGGCTGCAGACACGGCGGCCAGCTCGGTGATGATCGTCCCAGGCGGATCAAACTTGGCGGCGTTGCGGCTATTTGGGAAGTACTGGCGGTAGTTGAACTGCCCGCGCTGGATGTCAGCCTCGATCCGGTCCAGCTGTCGCTGCATGCGGCGCCGGTGGGTGGGGGTGTCTTGGAGGGTGGTTTGCTCGCGGCAGCGAATACCCAAGTGACGGAAATCGAAGAACAGCGTTCCGCTCTCCTCACGACTACGGACCTTACCCATGGCTTTCCACTCCCACGGCATTGGGGACCAGAGGCGCGAGCAGACGGGATGACGCCGTCATGTCCTGTTCGATGGTTTCCCATACGTACAGAATCTTTCTGCCATTGAATGGCCGGAAATAGTGACGACCTTCCAGTAGGACGCTGTCCTTCAACCGCTCACGAATCGTCCGTGAGTCGTATTTGATGCGAGCGGAGAGTTCGTCCGTCGTCAAATATGTCGCTGCATTTGCCATTGCACACCCCTTTCAGACCTGACATCCTGAGCGACGTTTAGTCGCTCTGCAGGCCATAATGTCATCCTGAGTGACATTCTAGCAGGCAAAATATCATTGTCAATGGCAAATTGTCGTTCAGGACGACATTTCGACATTAGGAGTGACCGATGATTAGGTGCCACCTTTCGCGATTGATGGGCGAGCGAAAGATGAATATCGCGCAAGTGGCCCGTGAAACGGGCTTGCACCGAAATACCGTGGGGTTGCTCTACAGAGAGGAGGCGACTCGAATTGATCTTGATGCGGTCGATAAGCTCTGCGCGCTATTCGAATGCGAGATCGGAGAACTATTCGAGTACCGCGCCGAATAGAACTTCGAGTAGTGCTTTCGAGCATTCTGAGCGTCAGGAGAGTGCCAATTGCGGTCATCGGCTAGCGCGATTGAGGTGCTGCAAAGCGGTCATTCACCGGTTCTCATTGGTTGGTGCTGAGCGTTGCGAAGCCGAACGCATTCGCGATCCGTGACTATCGAGTGTTGGGATCGCTAGCTCACTTCAACCTACGTTTTGATAACACCCTATGCAACGTATACCTCCGTCAGTAGTTGGCGATGAGCGTCGGCGAGGCCGGCGAAAGAAGCGCCGGTGATGATCAGCTGGGCACCGTGATATTCATCACGCGACAGCAAATCGATAAACGGTTGAACGATGAAGTTCTCCTTGTCAGCAACAGCCTCGCCCGCAAATTCGCCAGGGACGTCGATGATCGACAGGCCGGGATAGTGGCTTGATGGCCGGTGGGACAAACTCATCAGTCCATAGTGGTAGGCCATCAAGAAATATAGGCTGTCGGTACCGCCGAGCGCTTTGTCCCAGCGCCGCGATCCAACCCGCATGGTCACGCTGGAACGGGTGATGTCGACGAACACCGGGCTGTGCACCCAGGCGCCCGGGCGCAGCACATTGATCGCGGTCAGGTAGGCGTTCATGCCGTCTGCCAACTGCTCGGCGGCCGCCTCGAAATCCGTACCGCGCATAGCTTCGTCGACTTGGCCCTGCAGTGGCGCGATTTGCCGCTCCAACTCGGCGATCTGCTCGGTCAGGGCGTTGCCGACCTGAAGCGCGGACGCAATGCGGCCCAGCTGCCGCTGCCGCTCGCTCAGTTCGCCCAGCTCCATGTCAATGGCGCTGACCTCTTCCTGCGCCAGCGCCGCTACCGCCTGCCGGGCCGGCGCCAACTCCGCTTCTAGCCGATGCAGTTGCTCGTTGGTAGAGGCGATCGAGGCCATGAGCTTTTTCGTGTCACGCCTCAGCACGCCGATCAGGTCTTCTGCTTCCCGCATTTCGCTGTTCAGGCGGCCGGATTCAAAGCGCAGCCGTACGGCCCCCAGCTCCTGAATCATCGGCTCGTCGGGGAGCGACTGGTGGCAGAGAAAACATTCATCTGAAGGCAGCGCCACCTCGGCGACCGGCTGGTCGCAGGCAGGACAATGCGTGATCTTGAGATCCGCGAACACCTCGCCGGCCTCCTCGGCGCGTGTGATTCGATCCAGTTCCTTGGCCAGCCCGGACCGGTAGGATTCGAGTTCGGTGGATCGCTCCACTGCTGATTGCTGCTTGCGCTGCAGCTCTTCAAGCAGAGCCAGAGCTTGGGCGCGCGTCTCACTGAGTTCTTCTGCTCGCCCGCGCTGGGGAGCGGACAGCGTCCGGTCCCGCACCTGGGTCAGATGGCCATTTCGCCGCTCGCGCAGCGCCCCGATCTGCTCGACGATGCGGCGGTTGGCAATCTCGATCGTGGCCTCGCTCAAACCGACCGTCCGGTCAGGCTCCGACAACACCCCCTGGGCAAGTTCATCGAGCGTCTGCCCATACTGATCACGCCGGGCCTTCAGCTGCTCGACCTTCATCTTCAGTTCGATGAGCTTCCCGAATTCAGGAGTAAAAATGCGCTCGGCAAGCCCGAGGAACTGAAGCAGGCTGGCGTGCTGTTCACTTTCTGTCTGTTTGTCGGCAAGGCCGGTCCAGAACCGTTGCTGGCGATAAATATGACGCAACAGGGTCCTGAAGCTCAGCTCAGGCCAAGTCTGGCCCGACATCGGATTACCTTTGGGAAAATTAACGATTGGCATGCCGAGCTTGGCCATCAGCCAATGCCGGAATTCAGTGGGCGTCATACCCTCGTCGCCGACAAAGATCTTGGTCTTGGCGCCGGCTTCACGCCAGCGGCGTTCGACCCACACTCGCTCTTCGCCCAACACCAGTTCGACGCCGGCGGAGTCGTATTTGTCGGCGAGCCCCGCATCTTCGGCCCCGGCGAACGGATTTTCGTCAGGATCGCCCAGCAGATAGTCGAGCGTGCGCAGCCACTGTGTCTTGCCGGTATTGGGACGGCCGACAAATACGTTGACGCCGGGCAGAAACTTCAGCTCTTCGCTGCCGCCAGCTGCCAGCTTTCGCGTCAATCGATCAATGGAAAGGTAAGGTCGGCTCATTTGCGGATCATCTGTCCCATTGGCCGCTGGCCGACTTCTTCGTCGAACAGGCGGTAGATCAGCTCCTTCAGGTACGTCCCGGACTTGGCACCGAAGGTTTTCTTGATCTCGCGCATGCGCTCGATCAGCGTCGCAAACGACGGCCGCGCCACAAGCAAATTGGCGCGCTCAATACCCAAGTCGGTCAGCGCAATGCGATAGGAACTCTGGTGCTTGGTGACGGTTATTAAGCGATTGGCTTCTAGATACGCGAGTATGTGGTAGTAGCGCTTATCCCAAGGGCCATAGTGGTGCCGGACCATCGCCGATTCGACCACATCGGTCCCTACTGCTGCCGGCGCATCAGTGCCAGTGGTAGCGGCTCGGGCCACTTCGAAGAATTCCGGATAGCGCACGAAGAAGTCCAGCTTGGCCATCTTAGTCAAGCTGTCGAGGCGGTTGGCAGTGCCACAAACCTTCATCAGCAGCAGCAAGCGCGCAGCGTGGAACTCCACGATATCGTCGGCTGACAGCGGTAGGCTGGCAGGCCGAAATCCGATGTGCTTGATGGATTTCATGGACTGCTCTTGACGAAGCGCAGAAAGCAGCGGTCGGTGATGTCGTACATGCACCCATGCACAAGCGCCCGGTGGTCTTCGGCGCCCGGCGCCCGAGCGGCATTGATCGCGTCCATGCGCTGGAGGCACAGGGCATGGAATTGCTCGCCATCGAGGGCGAGATCACCGGCGACAAGCTCGGCCTGCAGCGACATGGCTTCGGCCAGAACCCGACGCCGCATCTGCTCGGCCTCGTCGGCTTGCATGTAGCGGGGCGTCCGCGCCTCGGCTGCATAGAGGCGACGCATTTCCGATGCGAGATCGATTGGCGCCTGCGATAGGTTGGCTTCTTTCATCTTGATGGCGAGTTTGCCGCCGGACGCCACGCTGACTCCACTTTGCATCTGCTCGAAACGCTGTTCCCACCAAGCGCGCAGTGAGTCGCGGCAGATCATCTTCTTTTTAGCGTCCGGCTTCCACTTGGCGGCGCCTGCGGCCTTTGCCATGTCGCGCAGGTCTCGCAATATGGCCTCCGCCTGCTCCGGCAAAAGCGTCCGCCCCTCCTGTGCGCTCAGCCGGATCAGGCCGAGCAGGTTGGCGTCGCGGACGGCGCGCTCGCTGTCGCGTGGATCCCAATGGCAACGCTCCAACCAGTGGGCGGCCCCGTGGTCTTTCGCTGATTTCACGCCGGGGCAGCGCTGCTCCAGCTGCGCCAGCAGGGCGACAAAATCCGCTTCGGTGGGTGCGCGCCCGGGCGACTGCCGGGGATATGTCAGCATTTTGAGGTCGCTGACCACTGGGCGCAGCGTGATAATCCGGAACGTCGCCGATTCGAGGTGCCGATCACGGCACAGCGATTGCTCGAAAATGGACGTGCCAGGCGCCGCCTTCTTCCGCTGGCACAGATCGGCGACCGACCATAGCTTGTCCGGCTCTCCGCCTTTCACCTGCACAAATTCGACAGCGTTCAAGGTCGGATCGGCGGTCGACCAGATGACCACGATATCGTCGTGGGTTTCGCAATGCACCCGGAGAAGCGTCGGCTTGCCGAGCATTTCGACCAGCAGTCCGGCAGCGATTTCGTCTTGGTAGTTGAAGCCGATGCGCGCAATGGCACCGCCCTCGTCCGTAGGCGCGGCGTCGTCAATCGATGGCAAAGTGGCTGCCGCGACTGGCGGTTGAACAGTGTCATTCATACGACATGCAGTGCCGCCTGCCTCCGCGGTTCATTGGACCTGCGCGACCCACCGCCCAAAGATCGAGTGGAGAGCGAGAACTATGCCCGGCAACCCGATGGGTTGTCTTTTCCCTAGCGTCACATGCTACATCGAAAGCGGAGCGAACCCGATCTGCTGGGGCGTGTATTCGGGGCGATAGGACGGATAATCCGGAGCACTCGCCAACGGCGGCAGAGCGGGTTTGGGAACATGATCGGTGTTGCGGCGATGCTGCTGTCGTAAGTAGCCTCGTCATCGACAACTACGACTCTTTCACCTACAACCTCGTTTATTATTTCGGCGAGTTGGGGACGGAGGTATGGGTGTACGAACGCCCGAAAATGCAGACAGACGCGGCATCGTCTGCCGACACATAAACATTGCCGCAGCTTTGCAGACTCCGTCCAGCGCCGCTGACCAAGCTTCGACTAAGCTCACTTTGGAGGTGATTCTTGACGACGGTAAAGCGGCCGCTCGCGACCAGCTACTTCGGGCTGAGAGCAGCCTCCGGGCTCTAGGCTGTGAGGGCAGTAACTGGGCACAGGATAGGCACAGATGGGCACATGTGCCCAAAGCACCTTAAGGACCAAAGCAAAAAGGGTCGCGGAATAATCCGCAACCCTTTGCTTTTACAAAGCTTTAATTTGGCGCGCCCGGATGGATTCGAACCACCGACCCCCAAGTTCGTAGCCTGGTGCTCTATCCAACTGAGCTACGGGCGCATTGTCTTCGCGGCCCGACCCGGGCAGCGAGGTCGCGCATTATAGAGACGTTTTTTTCCGGGTGATAGTCTTTTGGTAATCAATCGCGCTCGGGGTCACGAAGTGCTGCTTACCTTCGCGGGTTACTGTAGAAACTCCTGAACCTGGAAAGACTGCGGAATGGCGTCGACGATCCGAGAATTTAGGCATGACACGGCAGCACAAACTGCTGTAGCACTCGCCGCTTCAGTCGCCGCGTGCCTGCAGCAGGCGATCACGGCGCGGGATACGGCGCTGCTGGCCGTTTCCGGGGGGCGTTCGCCAGCGGCGGTATTCGACGCGCTGCGCGGTCATGCGATCGAGTGGGACAAGCTGGTGGTTGCGCAAGTCGACGAGCGTTGGGTGTCGCCGGACCACGCTGACAGCAATAGTCGCCTGATTCGCGAGCATCTGTTGACCGGACCGGCAGCGGCGGCCCGCTTCGTGCCGATGAAGAATGAGGCGCCGGATGCCTACGCCGGTCAGGCCGAGTGCGAAGCGGCGTTGGCAGCGCTGCCGCGTCCGTTCGACGTGATCCTGCTGGGAATGGGGGAAGACGGACATACGGCCTCGCTGTTCCCGGGCGCTTCCGAGCTTTCGGTTGGCATGAGCAGTGACGATCTGTGCCTCGCCGTCACGCCGCCGGCGGCGCCGCATCAACGCATGTCACTGACATTGAACGGTCTGCTCGACAGTCGGTTGCTGGTCCTGCAGATTGGCGGGGCCGCCAAGGAGGCGGTTTACCGGTCCGCGCTGGCGCCGGGGCCGATCGAGGACATGCCGATTCGGGCCGTTCTTCGCCAGAACAAGGTTCCGCTGGATGTCTGGTTGAGCTAGGCCTTGCATGATTGGACCATTGCCTCCGCACCTCAGTCACCCCCAATGGGGCACACACACCGCAACCGCAAGGGATGCTCAGTGACGCTTGCCACCATCATCACCGTCTCCGACTTCGGCGTCCTGGCTGCAGGCGCGTATCAGGCGGAGAGTCCCGTGGTGACGGCCTGCGAATCGGAGCTCGAGGAACCGCTGCAACACTTTGCGTCCGCGGCGGAGATTCAAGCGAAGGCCGTGCTCTGTGCAGACACGGGTATTCGCAACTACGCTTTCGGATTCTGGTATCCGTCGATGAAGGGGCAGGTTCTGGAACGAAAGCTCAGGTTTGATCCGCCCCGGAATGGCAAGTCGTTCCGATATTCGCTGAGCGGCTGGGGCATCATCCGCCTTCACATTTACTGCACACCGCCCAACACATTTCAGTGCAGAGTCGCCGTCAATTCCGAATCTCGCGCCCGGTCACGTGAACGTCGATACCCGGAACTGGGCGCAGCATCCGACTGGGATTGGCGCGCCGTGGAAACGTACGCGTTCAGACTGTCTCGCAGACTTGCGTCCATGGGTCGCACCGCACCAGTCGTCCAAGTCGAGCCTTGATCGAGCCGTTGAAGCATCCGTTCGCTCCGCTCAGGTAAGAGCGGGCGGATGTCTGCGACCGCCGCGCGAGTTTGCTACTGGCTGTGCTCTGCGCACGGAAAAGCGGCGGATGAGCGCCTTGACGCGGACGGGAGCCGGTTGCGTCGGTGAGATCGAGATCGGCTCGGTACGCCGATGGCGTTGTGCCTATGCATTCTGGACCCGTTCGGCGGAACAAACGACAAAGGCCAGCGGATTCGCTGGCCTTTTCGATAGGAACAATCCTGATTTTATTGGTCGGGGTGACAGGATTCGAACCTGCGACCTCTTACTCCCGAAGCAAGCGCTCTACCAAGCTGAGCTACACCCCGCATCTGCTACTTAGACTGAATCTGCAACGCTGATTCCGCCGGTCTTTCAGCGGTCCCGCTCGACCGCGAAGCGCGTCAGCGCCAGCATCGTCTCCTTGTAGGGAGAATCGGGAATTCCGGTCACCGCCGCGTGCGCCTTGTCGGCGTGGCTGGCAGCGAGCGCGGCAGTGTAGTGGATCGCCTGTGTGGATTCAACGACCTTGAGCACCTCGGCGAGTCGTTCGAGCTGTCCGTTGCGAATGGCTTCCCGAATCATGCCGGACTGTGCTTCGCTGCCGTGCCGCATTGCATGAATCAAGGGTAGGGTGGGCTTGCCTTCCGCCAGGTCGGTGCCGATATTCTTGCCGCTGATCTCGGGCGGGGCAGTGTAGTCGAGCAGATCGTCGACCATCTGGAACGCCATGCCCAGCCAGTGGCCGAACTCGGCGGCCTGTTTTCGCACTGCGGGCGGCTGGTCAGCGCAGATCGCCCCCAGTTCGGCCGCAGCCTGAAACAGACGGGCGGTCTTGAGTTCGATCACGCGCAGATAGCGGGCCTCATCGACATCGGGGTCGCCGATGTTCAGCAGCTGCAGGACCTCGCCCTCGGCGATCGCGTTGGTCGCGTCGGCCAGAACCTGCATGACTTCCATGCGACCGGTTTCGACCATCATCTGAAAACTGCGGCTGTACAGAAAATCGCCGGACAGCACGGCGCCGGAGTTGCCCCAGACTGCGTTGGCGGTCTCCCGGCCTCGGCGTAGCACCGATTCGTCGACGACATCGTCATGCAGCAGCGTCGAGGTATGAATGAATTCGATCACCGCCGCCAGCAGGTGAGGTTCGGCCGTCTGGCAGCCAAAGGCCCGCGCTGTCAGTACCAGCAGCGCCGGGCGCATGCGCTTACCGCCCGCGTTGACGATGTAGTTGCCCATTTCATTGATCAACGCCACTTCTGACGTCAGTCTTTGACGGATCAGATCATCGACGCAGCGAAGGTCATCCGCGATCGGCGAGAGTATCGCTTTGAGTTCCATGGGAGCGGGGGAGAAAAGGCCCGGCGATCCTAGAGTTTGTGGGCTATTCCGTCAATTCAGCCGGGTTTGACCGGGTGCCGGCAAGACTATAGAATTCGCGCCCTTCCGGGCCACCGGCCCGATTCGATTTAGACGTTCTGGAGTGTGCGATGTACGCCGTGATCAAGACCGGTGGCAAACAGTATAAGGTCGCCTCTGGCGAGAAACTTCGTGTGGAACTGTTGACCGCCGAGGTGGGCAGCACGATTTCCTTCGACGAAGTGCTCATGGTGGGTGAAGGTGAATCCGCCAAGGTCGGCGCTCCGCATGTGGCGGACGCGGCGGTCAGGGCCGAGGTTCTGTCCCATGGCCGTGGCGACAAGGTGCGCATCGTCAAGCACCGCCGCCGCAAGCACTATCACAGGGAACAGGGTCACCGTCAGCACTTCACCGAAGTGAAGATCACGGAGATCGTCGGCGCCTGAGGCGTCGCACGGCTTTAAGAGGAATCAGCAATGGCACATAAAAAGGCAGGCGGTAGTTCCAAGAACGGTCGCGATTCGAAATCCAAGCGCCTCGGCGTGAAGCATTTCGGTGGCGAGAGCGTCATCGCGGGCAACATCATCGTGCGTCAGCGCGGCAGTGAACTGCACCCGGGCGTGAACTGTGGCATGGGCCGCGACTACACGCTGTTCGCCAAGGCGGACGGCAAGGTCGAGTTCAAGCCGCGTAAGGGTCGGACGGTGGTCAACATCGTTGCAGCCTGAGGCGTTCCGGCACTCGCAGAAAGGGCCTCGTTCGCGGGGCCTTTTTTGTGTCCGGACGCCTGAATCGAGCGCAAATGCATCATGAAATTCGTTGACGAAGCAAAAATTCGTGTGGAGGCCGGCAACGGCGGTCGGGGGCACATCAGCTTCCGCCGCGAGCGCTCGATTCCATTCGGCGGTCCGGATGGTGGCGACGGGGGGGACGGCGGCAGTGTCTATGCGGTTGCGGATTTCAACCTCAATACCCTGGCGGACTTTCGTTTCAATCGCGTTTTTCGGGCACAGCACGGCGAATCCGGTGGCAAGAGCAACTGCAATGGCGCTGGTGGTGACGATCTGGAAATCCCGGTGCCCCTGGGCACGCAGATCTATGACGGCGATACCGGTGAATTGATCGGCGAGCTGACGCGGCGAACGGAACGGGTCTGCGTGGCGCGTGGCGGCTTCCACGGCATCGGCAATACCCGCTTCAAGTCCAGCATCAACCGCGCACCGCGTCAGAACACACCTGGTTATCCCGGCGAGCAGCGCGATCTGCGTCTGGAACTGTCGGTGATGGCGGACGTGGGTCTGCTGGGCATGCCCAACGCCGGCAAATCCACCCTGCTGGCTTCGATGTCCGCGGCGCGGCCGAAGATCGCGGACTATCCGTTCACGACACTGTATCCGCAGCCGGGTGTGGTTTCGGTGGGGCCCCTGCGCAGCTTCGTGATGGTCGACATTCCCGGTCTGATCGAGGGTGCCGCCGATGGCGCCGGGCTGGGCATCCGCTTTCTGAAGCACCTGTCGCGCACGCGCCTGTTGTTGCATCTGGTGGACGTGCTGCCGCCGGACGAAAGCGACCCGATCGAGAACGTTCGCGCGATTCGCGCCGAGCTCGAGCAGTTCGGCGCCGATCTGGCCGGGCGCGAGCAGTGGCTGGTACTCAACAAGACCGATCTGCTGGATGCGGAGCAGGCGCAGCAGCGCTGCCGTGAAATTGTCGAGGCGCTGGATTGGCGGGGCCGTTGGTTCGCGATCTCGGCGGCCGCGCAGCGCGGGCTGGAGGAACTTGGGCGCGAAACCATGGACTGGATCGAAGCCGCCTGGGCACGCGAGGCCAAGCACGAAGCCGAGGAGTGGGGCGATGAGCCAGCGGACGAGTCTGACCCGAACTAGGCGCTGGGTGGTCAAGGTCGGCTCCTCGCTGCTGACGGCGAAGGGGCGCGGCCTGGATCGCGAAGCGATCGCCGATTGGGCGGCCCAGATCGCTGCCCTGGTGGCGCGCGGGCATCAGGTCGTGATGGTGTCGTCCGGCGCGGTGGCCGAGGGTCGGGCCCGGCTCGGTCTGTCGAAGCGGCCGGAATCGCTGCATGAGCTTCAGGCGGTCGCCGCCGTTGGCCAGATGGGTCTGGTGCAGGCCTGGGAAGCGGCCTTCCAGGCGCATGGACTGCGCACCGCGCAGGTCTTGCTGACGCACGACGACGTCAGCC
Organism: Gammaproteobacteria bacterium; assembly: GCA_022599775.1. Lineage (GTDB taxonomy): Bacteria > Pseudomonadota > Gammaproteobacteria > Nevskiales > Nevskiaceae > Banduia. The sequence continues at coordinate 45,705 of JAHZLQ010000074.1, read as the reverse complement.
ACCGCGCGCGCTATCTCAATGCCAGAATGACCCTGCGCACCTTGGTGGAATGGGGTGTAGTGCCGGTGGTCAATGAAAACGACACCGTGGCTACGGACGAGATTCGGCTCGGTGACAACGATACCCTGGGCGCCTTGGTGAGCAATCTGCTTGAAGCGGAGACCCTGGTGATCCTGACCGATCAGGATGGGCTCTATACGGCCGACCCGCGGCAGAGCGCCGACGCGCACCTGCTGAGCGAGGCCGATCTGTCCGATCCGGCATTGACCGCAATGGCGGGCGAAGGTCGTGGCGATCTGGGACGCGGCGGCATGCGCACCAAGCTGCTGGCGGCGCAATGGGCCGCGCGTTCCGGCGCAGCCACGGTGATCGCGCACGGACGCACGGAGCGTGTGCTGGAGCGGATTGCGGCGGGCGAATCCGTGGGATCTCTGTTACGTCCTGTGCGCGGGCCGATGGCGGCACGCAAACGCTGGATCGCAGGGCAACTGCAGGTGCGCGGCCGGCTGTTCGTGGACGAGGGGGCGGCACGCGTGCTGCGCGAGCAGGGACGCAGTTTGCTGCCGGTGGGCGTGCTGAGCGTCGAGGGTGGTTTCGAACGCGGCGACCTGGTGCAGTGTGTGGACCCGCAGGGGCGCGAAGTGGCGCGCGGGCTGGTCAACTACGCGGCGGCCGATGCCGCGCACATTGTCGGTACACCGTCGTTGGCGCTGTTCGAGCGTCTGGGCTTTCTTGGCGAGCCGGAGATGATCCACCGCGACAATCTGGTGGTCGCCGACTGAAACGCCCGACGGGCGTCACATCAAGTTCGGCGCACAAAAAACGCGGGCCTTGGCCCGCGTTTCTGATGCGACGGCGCGATGAGACTCAGGCTGAGACAGAGATCGCCTGGATGCGCTGCGTCAGGCGGCTCTTGTGACGAGCGGCCTTGTTCTTGTGAATCAGTCCACGATTCGAGTGACGATCCAGCACCGGCACCATGTCCTTGTAGGCGGTTTCGGCGGCGGCCTTGTCATTGGCGGCGATTGCATTGACGACACGCTTGATCGTCGAGCGCAGCATGGAGCGCTGTGCGGTGTTGCGGCCGCGACGAATTTCGGACTGGCGGGCGCGCTTTTTCGCCTGCGGGGAATTGGCCAAGGTAAAGCTCCTGAAACGATGCCGCAGGAAATTTCCGCGGTCGGTCAAAATATGAAGGGCGCGTAGTATTCTCACGCCCCTTGCGCTTGTCAACTGTCAGGCGGCTCCGGGCTTCATTCACAACACATCATTCATGTCCTCCAACCTGTTCCGTTCCAGTGGCGTCGTCAGCCTGATGACGCTGGTCTCCCGTCTGCTGGGTTTCGTTCGCGATGTGCTGCAGGCCTCGCTGTTCGGCGCCGGTGCGGCGATGGACGTGTTCTTTGTCGCGTTCCGCATCCCCAATCTGTTCCGGCGCCTGTTCGCCGAAGGGGCGTTCCAGCAGGCCTTCGTGCCGGTGCTGACCGAAACCCGCAACACGCGCAGCCCGGCCGAGGTGCGCGCCCTGGTCGACGTGGTGTCCGGCACGCTGGGGGGATTCCTGCTGTTGTTCACGGCAGTGGCGGTGATTGCGGCACCGCTGTTGATGGGCGCTTTCGCACCGGGATTTGCCGACGACCCCGAAAAGTTCGAGCAGGGCGTGCGCCTGCTGCGCTGGACGTTTCCGTACCTGATGTTCATGTCGCTCGCGGCCCTGGTGTCGGGCATCCTCAATGCCTATGGCAAGTTCGCGATACCGGCGCTGACGCCGGTGTGGCTGAACATCGTGATGATCGCGGCGGCGCTGCTGTATGCGCCCTCGGTCGAGGCGTTGGCGATCGCGGTGTTCTTCGCCGGCATCGTGCAGTTGCTGTTCCAGTTGCCGGCCGTGGCCAAGCTGGGATTGTTGCCAAGGCCGCGCTGGGGCTGGCACGACCCGCAGGTGCGCAGGATCATCACGTTGATGATCCCGATCGTGTTCGGCGCGTCGGTACAGCAGGTGAGCCTGCTGCTGGATTCGATCATTGCCTCGTTCCTGCCCGGGCAGGGCAGCGTCAGCTGGCTGTGGTTCGCCGACCGGCTGATGGAATTTCCGCTCGGTACCTTCAGCATCGCCATCGCCACGGTGATCCTGCCGAGTCTGGCGGGACACCATGCAAGGAACTCGGCCGAAGAATTCAGCGATACCCTGGATTGGGCCTTGCGTGCCGTGGTGTTGCTGGGCTTGCCGGCCACGGTGGGGCTGTTCGTGCTGGCGGGGCCGATCGTTTCAACGCTGTTCCAGCATTCCGAATTCACGGTGACGGACGTCGGGCAGACGGCCTGGGCGCTGATGGCCTACGCGCTGGGCTTTCTGGGCTTCTCGTTCGTCAAGATACTGATCCCGGGTTTTTATGCGCGACAGCAGACGCGCGCGCCGATCCGCTACGGCGTGATCGCACTGGTCTGCGGAATGCTGCTCAGTGCCGGATTCACGCTGAGCCTGCTGGCCATGGATTTCGTGGCGCCGCACGCGGGCATCGCCCTGGCAACCGCGATCAGCGCCTGGATCAATGCCTGTCTGCTGGCGCGTGCCCTGTATCGGGAGCGCGTATGGTGCCCGCGGCGGGAATGGCGCGTGTTCCTGCTGCGTGTCGGGATTGCCAACCTGGTGATGGCCATGGCGCTGGCCGGGACGGCTGGTTCGCTTGAAGGCTGGACCAGCGCGCCGGCCATGGTCAGGGCGGGCCGGCTCGCCGCGACGATCGTCGCGGCGGCCGTCGCCTACTTTGCATTGCTGTACGCGATGGGGATGCGCCCCGCGCGTTATCTGCGACGAACCTGAGCCGCAGTGACGGCTTCAGGCCGCCACTGCGTTCGGTGGCGGCGCGGCGCGTGCCATCACGTCGTCGATTTCCGCGAGATAGGCGCGGTTGTCGTGCTGCCACGGATGGAAACCGGGCTTGAAGTAGTCCAGCCACTGCGGAATCAGGCGAATCAGCACGGCCTCGCGCAGGAACAGGTAACGCACCGTGGACCACCAGCCGCGCAGGCCACGGGCCTTGCGGTCCGCGCGAATCATACGCAGGTGGAAGCCGAACACCAGACCCCAGAAGATCACGCTGGCGGCGAGCAGGCCGTACGCGCGCAGCACATAGGCGCGCGGGCCGCTACCGAGCACTTCACGGTAGACGTCGAAGGCCACGGCCTTGTGTTCGGTTTCTTCGAGCGCATGCCAATGCCAGAGATCGGCGTAGCCCGGCGTGTCGCCAGCGATCCGGGCGCGTGACTTGAGCAACTGGTTCGCCATGATCGCGGTGAAGTGTTCCAGCGCGATGGTCGCCGACAGGCGGTGGGCGGGCGGCGTGATGTCGCGAATGCGCTTGAGCAGGCGGCCGACGAATGCGTCGAGCTGGTCGGCCGGCAGGCCTGCCTGCGTCATCAGCGCGTTGTATTCGACGTGCTCGCGGCTGTGCATCGCTTCCTGGCCGATGAACGCGACGACGGCTTTTTTCAGCTCCGGGTCGCGGATGTCGTTGCGGTAGTGGCGCACGCTGTTGATGAAGAAGCGCTCGCCCTCGGGAAAGAAGATCGAGAGCGCATTCATGAAATGGGTGACGTGGCGGCCGGCGGGATGCCAGTCGCAGATGCGTTCGGGGTCCAGCTTGAATGTTAGATCGCGACGTTCCGGAAGCATCGTCTCACTCCTGCGATGTGAATGTTACATCAAATGATGTCACAGTAATTCCGAGTCGGCAACCTGGAGATCGCGGTGCGCATCCGGGCAGGTCGGGCCGGTTATCATTGCCGGATGACACAGAGTCGATTCAAGCGCTTGCGATCGTCGAAGCTCGCCGCCGCAGGTGACGAGGCGAAGCCGGCGAAGGCCGGTCCGGCGGTGCCGAAGCCGCCTGTTGTGGAATTCAGCGTCGGTGAACTGGCACGCACCGCCAGGACCAGCGTGCGCAACGTGCGTGCGTATCAGGACCGTGGCCTGATTCCGCCGCCGGAGCGGCGAGGGCGCAAGGGCGTGTACGGACAGGAGCACCTGTCGCGCCTGCGCATCATCGGACAGCTGCTGACGCGCGGCTACACGCTCAACAGCATCGGCGAGATGCTGCAGGCCTGGGATCAGGGGCACGGACTGGCCGAGTTGCTGGGCCTCGAAACGGCCGTGTCCAGTCCTTGGACCGATGAGGCGCCGGCACACTACTCACTGGTCGATCTGGTGCGCATGTTCGGCACGCGCTTCAGCACACGATGGTTGGCACGCGCTGATGAACTGGGTGTGCTGAAAGTCGATGGCACGCGCTTTCGGGCGCCGAGCCCGCGCATGCTGCAGGCTGGCGCGGAGCTGGCCAAGGCCGGCATTCCCATGGATGACCTGCTGGAAGTGGTGGTCTCGTTGCGTGCCAATGTCGAACGCGCAGCCGAGGAAATGGTGCTGCTGGTCGAGCGCCATATTGTTGAGCGCTATGGCGACGAGATGCTGCCGGCGGAGGATATGTCGCAGCTTGGGGATTTGATCTGGCGGCTTCGGCCGCTGGTGGAAATGGCCGTGCACGCCGAAGTCGCACGTGCCATGGAAATCGCGGCCAGCAGTCATCTGGGCGACCGGCTCGGCAATATCCTGGAAAAGATGCAGCATCCACCTGAGACGACGACGGCGACCGATGCCAAACCGCCGCGCCGCGGCCGGCGTTCAGACCGGTAGTTTCAGTATCACGGCGGCGCCGCCCAGGGAGCTGCGATCCAGGCGTAGCTCGCCTTCGTAGGCGCTGACGATTTCCGCGGCGGCACTGAGGCCCAGGCCCTGCCCCGGGACACGCTCGTCGGCCCGTGCACCCCGGGCCAGCAGAGACTCCGGTGACTTGGGAAAGCCAGGACCGTCATCCTCGAAGCGCAGTTCGATTTCGCGGCCTTGCACCAGGGCCTGAACGAGCACCTGGTGCACGCACCATTTGGACGAGTTGTCCATGATGTTGCCGATCAGTTCGTAGAGGTCCACATCATCCGCGCGCAGGCGCAGCGTGTGTGGCGCCTGTACCTCAAATCTGATGCCCTTGTGGCGATAGACCTTGGCGAGCGCGCTGATGGTCTTGTCGATGATCGGGCGCAGGGGAATGGGTTCCGACAGCGTGCGTCGACCGGTGGCGGCGGCGCGACTGAGCTGGTACTCGCTGATTTGCTGAATGCGGTCGATCTGCTCGCGCAGGCGCGACCGCAGCAGCGGATCCTCGGTTTCCTCGAGCAGGCCGTGCAGTACCGCCAGCGGAGTCTTCAGGCTGTGGGCGAGATCGCCCATGGCGTTGCGATAGCGCGTGAGGCGGCCGCGTTCGTTGCGTAGCATCAAGTTAAGGGCATCGGTCAAGGGCTCGATTTCACGCGGGTAGGCGCTGTCGATCGTTTCCTGCCGACCTTGCTCGATGTTGTTCAATTCGGTCACTAGACGCCGTGTCGGCGTGATGACCCAGTCCAGCACCAGCACCAGCACCACCAGCAGTCCGATCGCCGCCACGCCCATCCACAACCACAGAGTGGCCCTGAACTGTGAAAGCTGACGATCGTAGCCCAGCGAATTTTCATGCACGATCAGCGTGAATGTGCGCGCCTCCGCATCCAGGCCGATCCACTTGAGGCCGTAGGCGCCGATGAAGCTGCCGTCCTCATCGTCCCGCTGAAAGCGGAACGAGCTGATGTCGGGTGACAGACTCGGCGGTGGTTCATACAAGGCGCTCGGCGACTGCCAGCTGATGCTGCCGTCCGAATCGAGTATCCAGGCGTACATGCCGGATTGCGGCTGAGAAAGCCGCGCATCCGGCAGGTCGAAGTCCGCAATCGTCAGATTGTCACGGGCTCCCAGCTCGGCCTGGCCAAGCAGCGCGAACACCATGCCGCGCAGTTTTTCCTGCTGCGCCTCAATCGCGGCGCCGCGAAACGCCTGTTCGAGACTCGCGCCACAGATCAGGATGAAGCCCGTGAGTACGATTGCCCCGGCGAGCAGCAGTCGCGTTCGCAGGGATTGCATACGACAGCCGCTTAGGCTTCAGCATTCGCGCGCGGCAACACCCAACGATAGCCCTGTCCACGCAAGGTCTCGATCGGATGCAGCTGATCTTCCGGATCGAGCTTGGTACGCAGGCGTCGAATGAAAACCTCGATCACGTTGCTGTCACGTTCCTCGTCATCGCTGTAGAGGTGTTCGGACAGTACGGTCTTGGAGATGACGTCGCCCGCATGCAGCAACAGGTATTCGAGCACGCGATACTCATAGGCCGTCAGTTCGATCTTGTCGCCATCCGACGTCAATTGCTTGGCCTTGGTGTCCAGGGCGAAGGGACCGGATTCGAGCACTGAATGTGCCCAACCGCCGCTACGCCGCAACAAGGCGCGCGAGCGAGCCATCAGCTCTTCCTTGTGGAAGGGCTTCACCAGATAGTCGTCGGCGCCGGCTTCCAGGCCTTCGACCTTGGTCTGCCAGTTGTCGCGTGCCGTCAGGATCAGGATCGGATAGTCGCGACCGACCTTGCGGGCTTCACGAATGATCTCGATGCCCGGTGTGCGCGGCAGGCCGAGGTCAATGACGGCGAGATCGATCGGGTACTCCACGGCCAGATAGCAGCCCTGTTCGCCGTCTGCGGCGACCTCGACGGTAAATCCGTCTTCCTGGAAATAACGGGCTACCTGACGGCGCAGGTCCGGTTCGTCTTCAACGATTAGTACTCGCATGGTCTCTTGGTTCTGGTCGTTATGAAAATCTGTCGGCGCCATTCAGCGCGCCGGTACCTGGACAACCCGGACTTCCCCGTCCTTGAGCAGCTTCACCCGATACTTGTCCTTGATCAGCCGCACCGAAAGCACGCGGCCACCATATTGCTTCTGTGCATCCTGCGCCGCCTCGCGCGGTGCGCGCGGCGGCGCAGTCGGACCCGGTTCGCGGGTCAGTGCAGCGGCGTCGAGTCCCGGTTTCGAAATGGATTCGACGGCGCTGAGCGAGGGCGCGATGTCGTCGATACGCGGTCCCTGTGCCACGGCCACTGGCGCGAGAGCCGAAATCAGCAGCGCGGTGATGATCGTGTAGCGCTCGGTCATGAACGGTCCGAATATCGGTCCGTATCAGTAGCGGACCGGGCGCACATCCACATCAACCGGAATGCGTGTACCCGGGTCGTGCGGCCAGCGGGTCTGAAAGATGCGGCCGTTGTAGCGGTAGGTTACGTCATAGCCGTCGAGCGCGGTTTCGTAGCGGTAGTCGCGCACGGTTCTGCAGCGGGTCTGGTAGGTGTATTCGTCACCGTAGCCGGAGGCGCCTCGGTTGCCGTAACTGCTGCCGATGGCGGCACCGGTCACGGCACCCGCAACACGGGCAACATCGCGCCCGGTGCCCTTGCCGATCTGGTTGCCGGCCACGTAGCCAAGTATGCCGCCAATCAGGGTGCCGCCGGTCTCGCCGATACGAGCGCTGCTACGCGTTGGTACCCGTTCGTCGTAGCACTGCTCGTGTGACACCGGCACGCGGATCTCGCGATACACCGGACGCGACTCCACAACTTCCGCGAATTCGCTGTGGCCGTAGCGCTCCTGACCATAGACGGACTGCCCGTAGGCGGGGTAGTCACCACGGTCATGATGGTAGTGGCCGGCAAACGCCAGCGGCGACACCAGCAAGGCTGCCGCCGTCGCGGCACCGATCAGTGTGTTCATTGCTCCCTCCTGCGCATTCGGACACTCGTATGCGAGCGTAGCGGAATCTAGGTCGGCCGCGCTGAATCACTACTGAATCCGGTGGGCCACGCGCGGATCAAGGCTTGGCGAACCGCGTCAGGCTGCGCGGTGTGAAATACCCCGGTCTCTGGTTCCAGTCATATTCGATCATGTCACGCTCTTCGTTGGTCATGTTCATGATGACGTAGCGTCGCGACTGCAGGTCGTAGTGGATCTGCAGACCGTTGATCACCACAGGCACGTTCGCGAAGGTGACGGCGTGAGCTTCCGAGGTTCGCCAGAACTGATCGCGTTCGTCATAGATGTCCTCCATCAGTACCAGCCAGGAATCCTCGTCGAGATAGAAGGTGCGCGTCTTGTAGCGGTGGCGGACACCGTCCCGGACCTGGGCCTCGATAACCCAGACGCGGTGCAGCTCGTAGCGGGCAATGTCCTGATTGAGATGACCGGGCTGGATCAGGTCGTCGTAATCGATGTCGTTACTGTAGAGCGCGTAACTGTTGTAGGGAACCAGCATTTCGCGCTTGCCGATGAGCTTGATGGTGTAGCGGTCAAGCGGTCCGTTGAACATGTCGATCTGATCGTGGGTGATCAGGCCTTCGAACAAGGGATTGTCGTAGCCCACTTCACCGACTCGGCGCACGCGGCCGACTCCGTTGTTGTAGATCCACAGGCCGGTCTGGTCCTTTATGCGGTCGATCGGCACGTGCAGCAATGCGGCTTCGCCGGCCTTGGTCGCCGGCGCGACGGTTTTGGTCATCGCATACAGATTGCGGTTGTCCAGCTCCTCGAGTTTCGTGTCGGGGTTGTTGTAGACATAGGTGAGTTCCAGGTAGTCACGTTCGACCACATGGCCGCCATTGGGCTGCACGATGGCGTTGTTGAGGTAGCCGCGATAGCCGCGAGTGTTGTAACGCATGATGTGGTTCCACATCACCTCGGTGCCGTTCTCCGGGATCGGAAACGGGAAACCGCGTGCGGTGCAGCAGAAGCCGTAGCCGTTGTCGGTGAGCTCGACCTTGGTCGCGTTGCCGATCGTTGCTTGATACAGCCAGTCGGGATACGAGGCGCTGCGGTGACTCGGGTAGACCTTCATCTTGTAGGTCTTGGGGAAGGTTCGGAACAGGGCCTTGTGGCCTTCCGAAAGCAAATCCGAGTACTGATCCAGATTGGACGCGGTGATGGTGTAGAGCGGCTTTTCGTCCGCGTAGGGATTGTCGCCACGCGCCATGTGGGACTGTTTCAGGCCGCCGTCCCAGGCCGGAATCGTGCCTTGCGCGTTGCCGGCGCGTTGGGCGCCGACCGGCGTCAGGCTTTTGCCCAGGGCGGCGGCCCGTTCGGTATCGACCTTGGCCGAGACTGTTCCGCAAACCAGCAGGGCACAGCAAGTGAGTCGGTGGAGATTCGTTGTCATAGGCGCTCCTCGTGGCGGCCGCCGCCGCCGCACGGCACTGTGCCGCTGTTTGCGTGTCGCCGACCTGAACCTCGGATATTGCTTTCGCTTTGGGCTCAAAGCGAGCGGGTCAGCCCGATCAGATCCTCGTTGCCGGCGTAGGCGCGGAACAGTGTGCGCGCCAGCACGGCCAGTATGCGCTGCACCTCATCCGGCGACTGGTGACGCATCGGCAGAACCACGGCCTCGACCAAGGCGATGATCGCGCGCGACATGTCCTCGACATCGGAGCCCAGGTCGAATTGACCCTGCTGTGCGCCGAGTCTCAGCGTCTGTTCGATGATGTCACGCGCCCTGGTTTCGAAGACGGTCTGCGCGTCGATGAAGCGCGCGGTCTCCGGGCGGGACGGGACCAGCCAGAAGCCGGCGATGCCGCGCTGCACACGCGGGTCGTCCAGGAACCGCCGCAGGCCCTCGAACAATTGGAGAATGCGCGGGACGGCGTCGCTCTGCGCGTCCATCGGATCGAAGATGTGCTGATTGAAGATCGCGTGCAGACGTTGCAGACACTCCAGAAACAGCGACTCCTTGCCACTGTAGTGCCAATACAGCGCGCCCTTGCTGAGCTTGGCGTGCTTGGCGATGTCGCCGATCGAAACGCCTTCGTAGCCGAAACGGCCGAACAGGACGAAGGCGTGTTCCTGGATCGCCTTGAGTGTGTCAAAGCGTTCATGGGCGGGTTTGCGTGGCATGGAGCGGTGATGCGGCGGACGTAGCCAAAGCGAAACATCGTAGCACTGCCTCACGTGAACAATGGCGGCAGGGCTGGCGATTCGGTCTGGACTTGCGGCTTGCCGTCCCGTCCAAACAAGACAAGCGCCCGAAGGCGCTCGTCTTCAACTCAGGTTTGCGGCTCAGGCTTCGAGCTTGCGGAACTCGCGACGCAGCTCGAACTCTTCCGAGGTCACGCATTCCTCCAGCGCCACCAGGCGCTGTTCGAGACGCCGGAAGCGCTCGCGCGCGTCGCCACGCGCCTTGGCCGCAAAGCCGCTGCCGGCGGGGCTGCTCGACCGTGTCGATCGCTCGTTCGAGCGCGCCGCGTCACCATGTTCACCGCGCTCCATCACATACCAGAGCACCGCGTAGCCGACGAACGCGATCGGCCCGAAGATGAAGATCGTTGCGAGCACCACCAGTACACGAATCAGGCGGACGTTCCAATCGAAGTAGTCCGCGAACCCCGCGCAGACCCCGGCGACCATGCCGCTGGCGGGGATACGCCGCAGGCGGGACCAGAACTCTCTATCGATCATCTCGTTTTCTCCAGTCCGGGACTTCTGCATCCAGGATCGTTTCCAGCGCCTGGACGCGCCGTTCCATCTTTTCAGCCATTTGTTCGAACTCGACCTGACTCCCCAGCCGGCTGCTGCGGTCGGCAGAGTCCTCCTGCCGACGCTTCGACCGGTAGTGCAGGACGATCCAGACGATCAGCACCGGCGTCGCGAAAGTGCTGAGAACCGCGATCAAGCCTGTTAGATCTTCCACACCCCTCTCCAAAACACCCGTGACGGGCGATTAGTCTTTTGATTCGTTCGCGGTCTTGGCGCTCAGCTTGGCCTTGAGCGCAGCCAGTTCCGCATCGACCTTTTCGCTGGTTTCCAACTCGGCGAACTCCTGCTGCAAGGTCTTGGCATTACCGACATCGTACGACTCCACCTGTGCTTCGATGGTGTCGATGCGGCTCTCGTACTGTTCGAACTTGAGCATGGCGTCGGTCATGCGCCGGTCGTTGACCTGCTGCTTGACCTTGAGGCGCGAGGCGGCAGACGTCTGGCGCATGATAATCGCTTTCTGGCGACTCTTCGCATCCGCCAGCTTCGCCTTGAGCTTGCCGGTGTCGTCCTCGAGCTTGCTCAGCTCTTCGGCCACATGGCCGAGTTCCTTTTCCAGGTCCGCGGCGCGTTCCTCGGCGCGTGTCCGGGCCAGCAGGGCGGCCCGGGCGAGATCCTCGCGGTCCTTGGAGATCGCCAGTTCGGCCTTCTTTTCCCAGTCTGCGGCTTCGGCGCGAAGCGTGTTCACGTTGCGCTGGATTTCCTTCTTGCGCGCGATGCTGCGAACCGACGTGGAGCGCACCTCCACCAGCGTGTCCTCCATTTCCTGAATGATCAGCCGGACCATCTTCTCCGGGTCTTCCGCCTTGTCGAGCATGGCGTGGACGTTGGAGTTCATGATGTCGGAGATTCTTGAAAAAATGCCCATGGTCTTACCTCGATTGAAATGCGAACGGTGCGGCGGTCAGTTGATTGGATCCGTGCCCGGCTCGGCGGGCATGGCGGGCTTCAGTTCCGCCGGAGGCTCGGGAACGAAAAGCTGAATCTGATCGCTGAGTTCCGCCACAAAGCGCTGGCGAAGCTCGGCGAGCGCGGCATTGCCCTGTGCGGCGATGTACTGTCCAATGCCGGTGGCGGCACGGCCCGAAAGACTCGCGTCGGCGGCGTTGGCCGCAAACGAGGACAGAGCCAGTACGGTGGCGGCGGTCATCAGGGAAGTGCGCTTGATCGACATCGTGTTTCTCCTTGGGTGTTGCGTTCTTGCCTTTGTGCCATCTTTATTGCCAAGGGCGTGCCAAACTCGATAATTAGTTTCAACTTATTGTATTAGCTGGTATTTTTCTAAAATCGCAGGCCTTGAAAGCAGCCGTGCGGCGTCGATAAATGGCGAGTTATTCCTAATGTGTGGTAGAAATCGCCAACCCTTGATAATTATGGCGAACTGCCTTGCTCAGAGACGATCCGGATCCGATTCTCGGTCAGGCCGATGCCTTTCTTGCGGTGCTGGAACGCGTGTCCCGCGTGGCGCCGTTATCCAAGCCCGTGCTGATCATCGGTGAGCGAGGAACCGGCAAGGAGCTGATCGCCAACCGTCTGCATTTCCTGTCGGAACGCTGGCAGCGACCGTTCATCAAGTTCAACTGCGCGGCGCTCAACGAGGAGTTGCTGGAGTCCGAACTGTTCGGCCACGTAGCGGGTGCCTATACCGGCGCGACACGGCCACGTACCGGCCGGTTCGAAATGGCCAGCGGCGGGTCGATCTTCATCGACGAACTGTCCTCGATGTCGATGCGGCTTCAGGAGAAGTTGCTGCGCGTCATCGAGTACGGCGAATACGAACGGGTGGGTTCCAGCGAAACCCTGAAGACCGATGTGCGCCTGATCGGGGCGGCCAACGTCGATCTGCCGGCGCTCGCGCGCACCGGCCGCTTTCGCGAGGATTTGCTAGACCGGCTTTCATTCGACGTGGTCACGTTGCCGCCGCTGCGCCAGCGGCCGGACGACATCATGCTGCTGGCGCAACGTTTCGGCGAGAACATGGCGCGGGAGCTGGGCTTCGAGTACTTCGCCGGCTATGCGCCCAAGGCGCAGCAGCAACTGCTCGACTACGAGTGGCCGGGCAACGTACGCGAGTTGCGCAATGTGGTGGAACGCACGGTCTATCGCAGCGACAGCGCGAAGCGGCCGATCGAGCGCATCGAGATCGATCCCTTTGCTTCGCCGTTTCGGCCGCCACCGCCGCCTGAGCAGACGCCGGTCAGGCCGGATGCCGCCACCGCCCCGGTTTCAGATACAGGGCCGCGTCCGGACGGCGCTGGCGCTGCGCCGACACCGAAATTTCCGTTGGACTTCAAGGCCGAGGTCGAAATCTTCGAGACCGGTCTGATCAAGGCCGCGATGGAGGAAGCGCGGTTCAACCAGCGCCGCGCCGCCGAACGGCTGGCCCTGAGCTATCACCAATTCCGGGGCTTGCTGCGCAAGTACAAGTTGCTCGAATCAGACTGAGCGCCGATACCGGCGCCGCAGCACCGCTGCGCCGCCAAACAGGATCAGCAGCGCCGGCAGACTGCCGCCATCGCCGTCGTCGGAGTCGTCCTCGCCAATATCGGCGGCGTCGATGCCGCTGAGGCGGGTGGTGCCGTTGCCGCTTGGATCGAGCCAGCTGCGAACGCTGCCCGCCACGGCGGTTGATCCGTTCCAGTGCTCGTAGAAGCGGCCGTACCAGTCGGGTTGGTTATTGTCGTTGGTGCCGAGGTTGTTGCATTGCGCCGCCCCGCCGGTCAGCGTGCCGACCAGACGATGGTCCGGGTTGAACAGGGCCGATCCTGAGGAGCCGCCTTCGGTCACGCCGATGTCCCAGTTGCCGACGCGGATGTAGTTGGCGCTGGTGTCTGTGGTGTCCGAGCCGTAATCGGTGATTGTGGTCGCGTCGTATTCAACGCTGATCGCCTTTTCATCCCCCTGGGGATGGTGAATGCTGACCGCGCTCGTTGGCGCGGCGTTGCTGCGGTCCCAGCCCGCGTAGTAGACCTCGTAGCTGCTGGGTGGTCGCTGGTCGAGTTCCAGCAGCACGAAGTCGGAGTTGAGGTTGTTGGCCCGCAGTGTGGTGCCGGACTGACTTTGCGAGGTATTGCCGTCGCGCGGTCCGCCGCAGCTTGAGGCCTGGTAGTTCCAGTACAGGACGATGCTGTCCGGATCGCCGACGAAGGCGCCGCTATTGTTGCGGAAGCAGTGATCGGCCGTCAGAAAGTAGGGGCGTCCGTTCTGGGCGGTATTGTTGAGCAAGGTGCCGCTACAAGTGTAACTCCTGTCGGGTTGCGCCACGGTGTACAGCGCCACGGCCCGAATCTGGTCGCGTACCGGGTCGCCGGCCGAGCAGGCGACGTCTTCGTTGCAGCCGCCGGACTTGTAAGCGACGTCGGCCTCGTCGAAGTTGCGGAAGCCATAGTCGAGGCGCGCGATCGTCAAGCTCAGCGACTCGCGCCGTGCCACCGGCACTTCGACCGTCAGCAGCAGTTGCTCGCCCTCGATGATCGGGAGCTGCAGCTTCCCGTTGCGAACGTCGGCCTGTGTATACGGGCCACGCGTCTGAGTTGCGTCCAGCGAGCTGACGCTGAGTTGGGCGTCGTCCGGCAAGCGAAGGTCCGAAAACGCGATGCCGATCGATTGCGCTCCAGAGGCTTCCAGCGGCAGTCGCCATATCGCAGTTTCGTCCACCGTCTCCCATTCGCCATCGGCCAGTGTCGGCAAGGGGGCGCTCACGGGTAGGGCCCACAGGGTTGGACGCGGCGTACCGGCGGGCACGGCCTGTTCGCGACGCAGGGCCGCGGCCACGTCGGGACTCGCAAGGCGGGTCATCTGCAGCCGGCTGGCCGGGGTCAAGCTCGCCGCCGCGGCCAGGGGGCAGGTCGCAAGCAGCAGCGAAACCAGGAACAGATTGCGCACGCGCTCTCTCCGAAAATGTTGGTGCGGCGATGCTAGCAGCCCGAGGTGAACCGCAGCGGGCCTTGTCTCAGGACCTCATTCCTGGGGATCACCCTGTTGCGCCGGCACCGCCGCCTGCTGCTGGTCCAGACGAGTTGCACGTTCGCCCGGCGAGCCGGTGCGGCGCGCCAGCAGAGCGTAAAACGCAGGGACCACACCCAGCGTCAGTGCCGTGGAGAACAGCACGCCCCAGAACACCACCATGCCCAGATTCTCGCGCGCCTCGGCACCGGCATTGGTGGCCAGCATCAATGGCACCACGCCGGCGCAGGTGGCCACCGAGGTCATCAGGATCGGCCGCAGCCGGGTACGGGCGGCGTCGATCAGGGCGGCGCGGAATTCCAGGCCCTGGTCGCGGCGCTGGTTGGCGAATTCCACGATCAGAATGCCGTTCTTGGCGGCGAGTCCGATCAGCATGATGATGCCGATCTCGCTGTAGATGTTGAGTGTGTAGCCGGACGCGGCAAGAGCGGCGAGGGCGCCGAACACCGCCAGCGGCACCGCCATCATGATCACCAGCGGATGAATCCAGGATTCGAATTGCGCGGCCAGCACCAGGAACACCACCACCAGCGCCAATGCAAACGACAGATACAAGGCGCTGCTGGAATCCCGTAGTTCGCGTGATTCGCCGGTGAACGACAGACGCGCCGAGGACGGCAGATCCTCGCCGACGATTCGCTCGATGTAGTCGAGCGCCTCGCTGAGCGTGTAGCCGGGCGCCAGTCCGCCTTCGATGGTGATGGCGCGCAGCCGGTCGACGCGATTGTATTCCGGCGCGCTGGCGACCTCGCGCGTGGTGATCAGGTTGGACAGGGGAATCAGCGAACCGCTGCGCGTGGACCGCACGTAGATGTTCTGCAGGTCGGCCGGGCTGGAGCGGTCGCGGATGCCGGCTTGCAGCAACACGTCGTATTCCTCGCCCTGTTCGATGAAGGTGGTGACGCGGCGACTGCCGAACATGGTTTCCAGGGTACGGCCGATGGCTTCGACCGGAACGCCGAGATCGGCGGCGCGCTTGAGATCGATGTCGATCTGAATCTGCGGCTTGGTTGCCTTGTAGTCGGAATCCAGATCGGTGATCCGTGGATTTTCCTGCCGGATGCGTTCCATCAACTGGTCGCGCCACTGCGCGAGCTCTTCGTAGGTGCCGCCGCCGAGCACGAAATTGACGGGCTGGCCGATGCGTTGTCCGAAGCTTCCGCGCTGCACGGCGTTGGCGCGCACGCCCGGCAGGGCGCGCAGGCTCTGCCCGATCTCGGCGGCGATCTCGCCGGTGGAGCGCTCGCGATCTTCCCAGTCGGTCGTGGACGCGAGCACCATGCCGGTGTTGACGACTGACGACGAGCCGAAGCCCGGCACGCGCACGATCATGCGGTCGACTTCACCTTTGCCGAGCTTGGGCAGCAGCATTGACTCGATCTCTGCCATGTAGCGCGAGGTGTAGTCATAGGTCGCGCCTTCGGGCGCCGTGGCGCGAACGAAGAACTGGCCGCGGTCTTCCTGCGGCGTGACTTCCGCGGGGATCAGCCGAAACAGCACGACGATGCCGCCGAGCAGCACGGCCATTACGCCGACGCCGAGCCATGCTCGGTCAAGCAACCAGCCCAGATGTCGGTGGTAGTGCTGGCCAACGCGGTCGAGCACACGCAGGAAGGCGCCGGTGAAACGGTCGGGGCGTTGATGCGGCCGCAACAGGGCGGCGGCCATGACCGGTGCCAGCGTCAGTGCGACGATGCTGGAACACGCCACCGCGCCCGCCAGTGCCAGCGAGAATTCGCGGAACAGCCGGCCGACATTGCCCTGCAGGAACGCCAGCGGAGTGAATACCGCAATCAGCACCAGCGTGGTTGCGACGACCGCGAAGCCGACTTCGCGTGTGCCGCGATAGGCGGCGAGCAAGGGCGGCTCGCCCAGTTCGATGCGGCGGTGGATGTTCTCCACGACCACGATCGCGTCGTCCACCACCAGGCCGATCGCCAGCACCAGCGCGAGCATCGTCAGGATGTTGAGCGAGAAGCCCAGCGTGGTCAGCAGGATGAACGAGGCGATCAGCGAGATCGGAACGGTAACGGCCGGGATCAGCGTGGCGCGCAGATTGCCGAGGAACAGGAAGATTACGGCGATCACGATCAGGCCGGCTTCCACCAGGGTGTGGATCACGGCATTGAGCGAGGCCTCGATGAACAGCGAGTAGTCGGTGTTCAGGGCCAGGCGCATGCCGTCCGGAAGATCGGCCGCCACGGTCGCCATTTCCGCCTTGACGGCGCGGGCGACGCTCAGGGTGTTGGCCTTGGATTGCTTGATGACGCCCAGGCCGATCGCCGGAACGCCGTTGGCGCGGAACTCGCTGCGCTGATCCTCGGCGCCGATCTCGACATCGGCGACATCGCCCAGGCGAATCGGATAACCGTCATCGCCACGACGGATCACCAGGGCTGCGAATTCCTGCGGTGTCGTGAACGGCCGTGCGGTGCGCAGGCTGAACTCACGGTCGCTGGATTCCAGGCGTCCGGCCGGCAGCTCCAGATTCTGTGCGCGCAGCGCGTCCTCGATATCGTTGGCGGTGAGGTTGCGCGCGGCCATGGCCTTGCGGTCCAGCCAGACGCGCATCGAGCGACGGCGCTCGCCGCCAATCCGGATTTGCGAAACGCCGTCGATCGAGCCGAGCCGGTCGATCAGGTAGCGATCGGCATAGTCGGACATTTCCAGCGGCGAAAGCCGGTCGCTCGACAGCACCATCCAGATGATCGGGCTGGCATCGGCATCGGCTTTCTCGACCTCGGGCGGGTCGGCTTCGTCCGGCAGGTTGTCGAGTACGCGCGAGACGCGGTCGCGCACGTCGTTGGCGGCGGCGTCGATGTCACGCGACAGATTGAATTCGATCTGGATGCTGGAGCGCCCGTCACGGCTCGAGGATTCGATCGTGCGGATGCCCTCGACGCCGGCGATGCGGTCCTCGATCAGCTGGGTGATGCGGGTTTCGACGATGGCCGCGGCGGCGCCGGGGTAGTTGGTATCCACCGAGACGATCGGCGGGTCGATGTCCGGATATTCCCGAATCGTGATGCTGTTGATCGCGAACAGGCCGAAGACCACCAGCAGGGCATTGATGACGGTCGCGAAGACCGGGCGTTTGACCGAGATGTCCGAAATCAGCATCGCCAGCCCTCAGTCGCTGCGTGCCGAGCGGTCCGCGCCGGACCTCTCGATTTCGCGGACTTCGCGGCCGGGGCGCAGATTGGTCTGGCCCTCGACCACCACACGGTCGCCGGCCTCGAGGCCGGACAACACTTCCACGAAGCCGCGCGTCCGCGTACCGATCTCGATGCGCAGGCGCTCGACCGTGTTGTCGTCGTCGATCCGCCACACGTACTGGTCGGCGTTCTCGGGAACCAGCGCGGCCTCGGCGACGAAGCGCGTGGTGCGTGGCGCCGCCTGGGTGGTGACGGTGAGCAGCATGCCGGGCTTGAGTTTGCCGTCCGGATTGGCGATCAGCGCTTGTACGGTCACCGCGCGCGTGACTTCGTCGACGCGTGTGCCGATGGTTTCGATTTCACCGGCAAAGCTTTCTCCGCGATAGGCGGCACTTTCGACCGTGACCGCATTGCCGCGCTCCAACACCGACAGCAGGGTCTCGGGTATCTGGAATTCTGCGCGCAGGGTTTGCGTGGCATCCAGGCTCACGATCGCCGTACCCGGTTGCACCAGTGTGCCGGGACTGACCTGTCGGAACCCCAGCACGCCCGAAAACGGCGCGCGGATGGTGCGTTGCGCCAGCAGCACGCGCGCCAGCTCCAGTTCCGCGCGTGAGGATTTGACGACTTCGGTTTGGGTGTCGAAATCGTCCTTGGAGACGAGCCCGCGACCGCTGAGCTCCTGCAGCCGCTTGAGGCGCGTCTCGGCCTGGTCGGTGCTGGACTGGGCCGATTGCAGCGCGGCCCGTTCCTCATCGTCCTCGAGCTGCACCAGCGGATCCTCCGCTTTGACGGGTGAGCCCTGATCAAAAAAGATCTGCCGCACCCGCCCCGAAACGCGCGAGGTCACCAGCACCGATTCCAGCGAGCGCGCGGTGCCGATGGCTTCGATCGGTTGGGCGAACTCGCGTTCCTCGACGGTCGTCGCCACCACGGGGGCGGTGGCCGGTGGCGCCTGGCCGCGATCGGTCGCGCCGTCTGAGGTCTGCTCGCAGGCACACAGCAAGACGGCAATAAATGCCAGGGCGAGACGCGTGGGCATCATCCGGTCCAGATCCTTGATCGGGGAGGGTGAGACAGATGGGGAGGCAAGGCGGTCGCTGAACGGCCATTTTAGCGAGCCACGGGGAATCGTCGAGCCGATGCGCTCGATTGTACCGGTTCGGCTCGGACTACTCCTTCCGGCTGAAGCCGATGCCGCGCGAGATCGGGACACTGAGGCAACCGAGTTCTCGCTGGAAGTGAAACGATGACTGCTGTCGCGCCCCCATATGTACCCGCCCATGGTCTGCTCAGGGAACGATCGGTCCTGGTGACGGCGGCGGCCGGAGGCGGTATCGGCTTCGCGACCGCGCAGCGTTGCCTGGAGGAGGGCTGTCGAGGCGTGGTCATCGCCGATATTCATCCGCGCAGGCTTGAAGTAGCGCTCACCACCTTGCGCGAGGCGCATCCGGACCGGTCGGTCTTCGCCTTGCAGGCCGATGTGACGGTCGAGGGCCAGGTTCAGGCGCTGGTCGAATTCGCGGAAGCCGAACTCGGCGGCATCGACATTCTGATCAACAACGCCGGTCTCGGCGGCAGCCGGCGCGTGGTCGACATGAGCGACGAAGAATGGCTCAAGGTCATCGACGTGACGCTCAACGGCACGTTCCGGATGACGCGGGCCATGCTTAGAAAGATGCAGCCGCGTGGACGCGGCGCGATCGTCAACAACGCCTCGGTTCTGGGCTGGCGTGCGCAGAAGGAGCAAGCGCACTACGCCGCGGCCAAGGCCGGCGTGATGGCGCTGACGCGCTGCAGCGCGCTGGAAGCGGCCGACTTCGGCGTCCGCATCAACGCAGTGTCGCCTTCGATCGCATTTCACGATCATTTGCGCAAGACCGCGCCTGAGGCGCTGCTGCAGCAACTCGCAAGTCGCGAGGCCTTCGGGCGTGCGGCGGAGGTCTGGGAAATCGCCAACGTCATCGTCTTTCTCGCATCGGACTACGCGTCCTATCTGGTCGGCGAGGTCGTTTCGGCCTCCAGCCAACACCCTTGAGGTCTGCCCGATGGTCCAAGTCTTCGACTCCCCGCACGCCCTGCTCGATCAATCCGGCCGAACGCTGGGCGAAACCGATTGGATGACGGTGACACAACAACGCGTCAATCAGTTCGCCGATGCGACCGGTGATCATCAGTGGATTCATGTGGATGAGGCGCGCGCGCGGTCTGGACCGTTCGGCGTCTGCATTGCCCACGGCTATTTGACACTCTCCCTGCTCAGTTTGTTCCTTCCGCAGTTGATCGAGGTTCGTTGCCGCATGGGTGTGAACTATGGTTGCGATCGGGTGCGCTTCCCGGCACCGGTTCCGGTCGGATCGAGAATACGGGGGCGCGGCGAGGTCTTGGGGGTCGAGCCGGTGTCGGGCGGTGTGCAGGCCAGGATTCGTATCACGGTTGAAATCGAGGATGGCGTGAAGCCGGCGTGCATCGCGGACAGCATCAGCCGCTACTACGTTTGAGGGTGTCGCCGGACCGTCCCTGGCCGGAGTCTAGAGGTTCGGATACCCGCCACGAGCCCGCATGAGCACGCCCGCCATTTCAACACAGCCACGCCGCCGAGTTCCCGAGGAGGCGCGGCGATGAATCGTGCCGTGATCGTGTCGGTGGCGCGTACCGCGATCGGCAAGGCCTATCGCGGCGCCTTCAATGACACCGAGGCACCGGTGCTTGGCGGACAGGTCATCCGCGCCTGTATCGAACGCGCCGGGATCGAGCCCGAGGCGGTGGACGATGTGCTGATCGGCAGCGCCGCGCAGCAGGGCACCCAGGCCTACAACCTGGGACGCTTGTGCGCATTGACCGGCGGGCTGCCCGATTCGGTGCCCGGGATGACGCTGGACCGGCAGTGTTCCTCCGGTTTGATGAGTATCGCGCTGGCGGCGAAGACCATCATGGTTGGCGAACAGGACGTGGTCGTCGCGGGCGGCGTGGAATCGATTTCGCTGGTCCAGAACCGACACAAGAACAGCTATCGATTCCAGTCGGAGGCGGTGGTCGCCGCCGAGCCAGCCGCCTACATCCCGATGATCGAAACCGCGGAGTTGGTGGCCGAACGCTACGCAATCTCGCGCGCCGCGCAGGACGAATATGCGCTGCGCAGCCAGCAGCGCACCGCGCAGGCGCAAGCACAGGGGGCGTTCGAGCAGGAGATCGTGCCGATCACGACCGACAAGCAGTTGTTCGAAATGGACGGCACCGCATCCGGTAAACAGACCGTGACGCTAAGTGCAGACGAGGGCAACCGCCCGCAGACCACGCTGGAGAGCCTCGCCAGTCTCAAGCCGGTGTGGAAGGACGGGCAGTGGGTGCAGCAGGGACGGTTCATCACCGCCGGCAATGCCTCGCAGTTGTCCGATGGTGCGGCCGCCGCGCTGCTGATGAGCGAGACCGAAGCACAGCGACGCGGACTCCGGCCCCTGGGAATTTATCGAGGATGCGCCGTCGCCGGCTGCCGGCCCGATGAAATGGGCATCGGTCCGGTCTTCGCGGTTCCGAAGCTTCTGCAGAAGCAGGGGCTGAAGGTGTCGGATATCGGCCTGTGGGAGTTGAACGAGGCGTTTGCCTGCCAGGTGCTGTACTGCCGCGACCGCCTGGAGATTCCGGACGAGCGGCTCAACGTCAACGGCGGCGCGATCGCCATCGGTCATCCATTCGGCATGTCCGGCGCGCGCATGGTGATGCATGCGCTGATCGAGGGCCGTCGCCGCGGGCTGCGCTTTGCGGTGGTGACGATGTGTATCGGCGGCGGCATGGGGGCGGCTGCGCTATTCGAGATTCCGGCCTGAGGCCAAAACGAAAACAGCTGCGCGGTACGCCGCCGGCACCGTCCCCGCACGGATCGGGGCGTCGCAGAGTGAGGAGACCGTTTGTATGGCCACAGTGGCATCATCCCTGGTCAAGGCGCATCGCGTCGAACGCAGCGTTACCCGGGCCTGGCCGGCTTATCTGATCACGCTGTTGGTGGCGCTGGCGGCAGGCTATTCGTTCTCGCCGCGCCCCTTGCCGCCATTCGCCACCACGCAGGTGCACCCCGACGATCTGCTGGTGACCGGCGTCGCGGTCAGCGGCGAACGCCTGGTGGTGGCCGGCGAGCAGGGGCGCATCCTGTTCGCGGACGATGCCGAGGGACCGTGGCGCGCCGCCCGCGTGCAGCCGCAGCGCGGCTCGACGCTGACGCAGCTTAAGTTCGTGACGCCCGACACCGCCATCGCGGTCGGCCATGACGGCTGGATCCTACGCAGCGAGGATGCGGGCCGCAGCTGGCGCGAAGTGCAGTTCAACCAGGGCATGACCGACCCGCTGCTGGCCATCGCCGGCCCCTATGACGGCAAGCTGTTCGCGATCGGCGGATTCGGTCTGTTCTACACCTCCGCTGATGAAGGCCGCAGCTGGACGCGCGAGGATCATCCGGTGATCGGCGATCACCATCTCAATGCCCTGCTGCGTGCGGACGACGGCTCGCTGCTGTTGGTCGGCGAACGCGGCTTTGTCGCGCAGTCGGCCGACAACGGGCGCAGCTGGACGGTCCTCGACGAATTCTATCCGGGTTCATTTTTCGGAGCCCTGTCCTTGCCGTCCCACGAGCTGCTGGTATTCGGCATGCGTGGCAACGTGTTTCGCAGCGCCGATTACGGCAAGACCTGGCACAAGGTCGCGGTGCCGACCGGCGCCTCGCTGTTCGGCGGCGCGGTGGTGCGCGACGGCCGCGTGCTGCTGGTCGGCGCCGGCGACACGGTGCTGGTCTCCAGCGATGGCGCGCGACACTTCGAGCTGGCCGAGCGTGGCGACCGCCAGAGTCTGGCGGACATCGTGCCGCTGCCTGACGGCGGTTGGCTGATGGGAGGCGAGGCCGGAATCAAGCATCGCACTGCCACGGACGCGGCGCCTGGCGGGGGCGCCCCATGAACCGCTTCGACAATGGTGTGGCGCGCACAGCCGATGTCCTGATCCGGCATCGCAATGTGCTCGGCGTGATCTTTGCGCTGACCACCGTGTTCTTCGCCTGGAGCGCCAGCCAGGTTCGGCTGGACCCAGGATTCCTCAAGCTGCTGCCGGCCGAACACCCGTACATGCAGACGATGAACGACTACATCACGGAGTTCTCGGGCGCCAATACGATCCTGGTGAACCTGCGCTGGAAGGGCGAGGGCGACATCTACAACAAGGAATTCATGGAGGCGCTGCGCGGCGCCACCGACGATGTGTTCTTCATCCCCGGCATCAACCGCACCAAGGTGTCATCGCTGTTCACGCCGGACGTGTACTACATCGAGATCACCGAGTACGGATTCAACGGTGAGCCTGTGGTTCCGGCTCAGTATTCGGGCACGCGGGAGCAACTCGAGAAGGTCCGAAGCAACGTCGCGCATTCCGGGCAGATCGGCCAGCTTGTGGCCAATGACCTGCATGGCGCGATGATTCGTGCCGACCTGCACGAATACGACCCGGAGGCCGGCAGCAAGGTCGACTACTGGGACGTTCAGCAGAAGCTCGAGGACATCCGCCACAAGTACGAGAGCGAGAACATCGAGGTCAACATCATCGGGTTCTCACGGCTGCTCGGCGACGTCATCAAGGGTCTGTTGTGGGTCTTCGCCTTCTTCGCGCTGGCGTTCCTGGTCACGGTGGTGCTGCTGCTCTGGTATACGCGTTCCTGGCGCATGACGGCCGCCGCCACCGTGGTGGCGATGCTGCCGGTGCTGTGGCTGATCGGTCTGCTGCCTTTGATCGGCTACGGCATCGACCCGATGTCGATTCTGGTGCCGTTCCTGATCTTTGCGATCGGGGTGTCGCACGCGGTGCAGATGACCGGAGCCTGGCGGCAGGAAATTCTGGACGGTGCGGATTCATGTGCCGCGGCGCGTGGCGCCTTCACCAAGCTGTTCATACCGGGCGCCGTGGCCCTGCTGACCGAGGCGCTGGGCTTCGGCGTGATCATGTTCATCAAGATTCCGATCGTCAACGAACTCGGCATCACCGCCTGTCTGGGCGTGCTGCTGATGATCATCACCAACAAGATGATCCTGCCGATCATCCTGTCCCACATGCAGCTGGAGCAGGCCAGCCGGCGCTATGGCGAGGGCGGCGAAACCAAGCGCATCAACGTGATCGTGCGAATGGCCTCCTGGTGTGCGCAGCCGCGCGCCGCGATCGGCGTGTTCGTGGTCTGCGCCATCGCGCTCGGCATCACCTCGTGGCTGTCACGCGGTCTGGTCATCGGCGACACCGGGCACGGTGCCCCGGAGCTGCGCCAGGATTCCCGATACAACCAGGACAGCCGACGCATCGCCGGCAGCTACGACATCGGCGTGGACATACTCAGCGTGATCGTCGAGGCGAAGAACTTTGAAGGCGACTCCTG
Organism: Gammaproteobacteria bacterium; assembly: GCA_022599775.1. Taxonomy (GTDB): domain Bacteria; phylum Pseudomonadota; class Gammaproteobacteria; order Nevskiales; family Nevskiaceae; genus Banduia. The sequence continues at coordinate 21,693 of JAHZLQ010000074.1, read as the reverse complement.
CCTGCACTATCCGGTGATCAATCTGATCGATCGCTTCGAGCTGTACCTGCGCGGCGTACAGGGCGTGCAATCGGTCACCAGCGTGGCGAGCATCGGCAAGCTGGTGATCGGCGCCTTCAACGAGGGCAATCCGCGGTGGCAGGCGCTGCCGCGTTCGCAGGTCGGGCTGTCGACCGGCTCCAAGGCCTTCGACCCGAAGCTGGGGCTCAATACCGAAGGTTGCAAGGCGATTCAGGTCCTGGTGTTCACCAAGAATCACGATGGGTCCACGATCGCGCACCTGATCAGCGAGATCAAACGGTTCATCGATGACAATCCGGTCGACGGCGTGAAGATGCGGCTCGCCAGCGGCAACGTCGGCATCATGGCCGCCACCAACGAGGCCGTGTCCGCAGCCGAAGCCAAGATGCTGATGTCGATCTTCGGCGCGCTGCTGCTGTTCTGTCTGCTGACGTTCCGATCGTGGACCGCGGCGCTGTGCGTACTGGTGCCATTGACCATGGTCTGCGTGTTCTGCAATGCGCTGATGGCCGTACTCGGTATCGGCCTGAAGGTCGCGACGCTGCCGGTGATCGCACTCGGCGTCGGCGTGGGTGTCGACTATGGCATCTATCTGTTTGAGCGTATCCAGCATCACATGAGCGCCGACGGAGCCTCGTTTCGTGAAGCCTTCGAGCAGGCCATGCGCGAACGTGGTCGGGCCATCGTCTTCACCGCGGTGACGATGTCCGTTGGCGTCGCCACCTGGACCCTGTCCGCGCTCAAGTACCAGGCCGACATGGGTTTGCTGCTGGCCTTCATGTTCCTGGTCAACATGCTCGGCGCCGTAGTGTTGCTTCCGGCCCTGGGGGCCTGGTTCTACAAGCCGAGTGCCGAGCGCTCGCGGTTCCAGCGTCATCGCCTCGGCGATGTTCGATAAGCGACTTCAGTTGTAGCGGCGGTCTCCTCCAATAGCCGCTTTTCGCCCCGCCGTCGGCCACGTCGGCGGGGCTTTTCTTGCCCCCGAAAGCTTTCGATTCGCGTACAGGCGCAGCGACGCAGAGCAGAAGCGCAGGAAGATTCCTTGCTTCGACCAGCCGTTGCGCGTGCGCTGATTTCCATTGGCCGGCACTTCCGCCGTTCGTCGCTTCCCGCGCACCGTCTGGCGCCATCTACTCCGCTTGGATGATGAGTCTCGTCGGCTTCCGTTCGATCGTGACTATGGAGCAGAGCTTGGGCTCCTAACAACGAGATCGACGAGGGGAGATGCGATGGCACACTCACGAAACGGGGTGCGTCACATCGGGGCCAGGTTATCGGTTCCGACCGTGGCGGCACTGGTGGTCTGCGGGCCCGCAGCGATCGCGGGATCGGTCGAATTGGGCAATGAGTACTCGCTCAATACAATCGCCACCTTCACCTACAGCGCGGCGATGCGCCTGGACGATCCGGCCGGGGAGATCATTGCCAATGTCAACGGCGATGACGGCGACCGGAATTTCAACCGGCACGCGCTGATCAACAATCGTATCGCCCTGCTCGGCGAGATGGATCTGCGTCGGCGGCGCAGCGGCCTCTTCGTGCGCGGCAGCATCTTCTATGACGATGCCTACCAGGGCGGCAACGACAACGATTCTCCGGATACCGTCAATAAATCCGGTGCCTACGACGAATTTTCGGACGCGGCCGAAGACCGGCTCGGCTACCGCGCCCGTCTGCTCGACGCCTATGCCTACACCGGTTTCTCGATCGGCGAGGTGGCGGTCGATCTGCGGGCCGGCCGCCAAGTCGTGTCCTGGGGTGAAAGCCTGTTCTTCCCGAACACCAGTGGCGCGCAGGCTCCCGCCGACGCCACCAAGTCGAACGTGCCTGGCACCGAGGTCAAGGACATTCTGTTGCCGACCGGACAGGTCTATCTGCAACTGGGTTTCACGCCCAGCTGGAGCGTGTCCGCTTACTGGCAGTGGGAGTGGGAACAGACCGAACTGACGCCGGCCGATGGCTATTTCAGCAGTTCCGATCTGGTCGGCCCCGGCGCCGAATTCCTGATACTGCAGGACCTGCCGCTGCCGCCGCCGCTGCCGAGTGGCTACAAGGTCCCCAGAGGTCCGGACATCGAACCGGGCGACAGCGGGCAATGGGGCATTTCGACCAAGTTCATCCTGGGAGATGCCACGGAGGTCAGCCTGCAGCACCTCGTCTACCACGACAAGGCGCCCGGCGTGATCACCAACACTGGCACCGTCACCTTCGACCTTGAGGTCGCGCCCGGTGTCGTCGTGCCGATCCCGGTCGATGGCCTTCCGGCGAGCTACCAGCTCTACTATGCCGACGACATCAAGCTCAGCAGCGCGAGCGTCAATTCGGAATTGTTCGGCGCCGCCATCGGCGCAGAACTCAGCTATCGCGAAGACGCCTCGTTTCTGATCAACGCGCCTTCGGCCACGCCTACTCGCGGCGACGCCTGGCAGGCGAATCTCAACCTCACCAAGCTGTTTCTGCCGACGCGCTGGTACGACACGCTGACGGTGCTCGGTGAGGTCGGCTGGGCGCGAATCGACGAGGTCGAGGCGATCGCAGTCGGCGATGTCGAGTACGACGAGGTCACCAATGGCCGCGAGGCCTATGCCTATCAACTGTTGGCGCAGCTCGGTTACAAGCAGGTGTTTCCCGGTTGGGACCTCACGCTGAGCTTTATTCATGCCAACGCCTTCGACGGCAAACCGGCGATCGCGGGATCGTTCGGGAGCCTGACCGGCGAGGGCGACGAGCGCTACACCTTCGGCCCCTCATTCAAATATCTGCAGAACCTCGAACTGGCGCTGGCCTACAACGGCTATCACGGCAGCCCCGGTCCCGAGCATCCGCTGGCGGATCGCAGCTATCTCTCATTCAGCGCGAAGTACAGCTTTTGAGCGCGCGGAGAACGACAATGAACCACCTTTATCGAACCCTGCCCTGTCTCGGCTTGATCCTGACGCTCGGCTTGCCGGGCCTGTTGTCCGCCAAGGTCACTGAGGAACAAGCCAAGGCGCTGGGGACCACGCTGACGCGCGGGGGTGCCGAAGCGGGCGCCAACGCGGACGGCCGCATTCCCGCATTCGCCGGAAAATGGCTGGGCGTACCACCGCAATTCGAGGACCGGTATGACGGCAGCTACAACCTCGACCCCTATGCCGACGAAAAGCCCCTGTTCGAAATCAGCGGGGCCAACTACAAGCCGTATGCCGATCAGCTGAGTGAAGGCCAGAAAGGACTGTTCGAAAAATATCCGGATACCTATCGAATCGTGGTCTATCCGACGCATCGCGACTTCAGGTTGAGCGACCAAGCCTACGAGAACATCCGCCTCAACGCGCTCAATGCCGAACTCGACAACGACGGCCTGACACTCAAGGGCGCCTACGGCGGCACCGCGTTCCCGATGCCGAAGGATGGCGACGAACTGGTATTCAACCTGTTCACCGCCAATGCGCCGTGGTTCAGCGAAGCGCCGCAGATTTCGGCCTACGTATTCTCGGGCGGAAACATCTCGTGGTCCGAGTTAGCGTTTCGCCTGTACGCGCCGTTCTTCAAAGGGGACGCACGCGCGCAATGGACGTTTGACGACATCTACTCGTACAGCATCACCGAACAGATCCGCCCACCACGCGACAATGGCAAGATCAGCTTTACCAGCAACACCTTCGATTTCGTCGGCGCGCCGCGCCAGGCCTGGCAGTACGACCCCGGCTCGCGGCGGCTGCGCAAGGCGCCGGACGTCGGTTTCGACTATCCGATGGACACCGGCCCTCGTGTGGTCGACGAGCAGAACGGCTTCAACGGTTCGCCCGAGCGTTTCACCTGGAAGCTGGTCGGCAAGCGCGAGATGTTCGTGCCGGCCAACAACTACAAATACGAGCAGCGCGGCCTGCCGTACGCCGAGATCACCAAGACCCGAGGTTTCCCGAATCCCGAGTTGTTGCGGCATGAACTGCGCCGGGTTTGGGTTCTGGAAGCCACGCTCAAGGATGGAATGCGTCACATCTATTCCAAGCGACGGCTCTACATCGACGAGGATTCGTGGTTCAAGGTGCTTGGCGAGACCTATGACCGTCGCGGCGAGCTTTGGCGGGTGTCCCAGGATGCGATGATCTACGCCTATGACTCGCAGACCCCGTTCAACAATGTCTCGTTCTACGAGGATCTCCAGGCCGGCTCCTACAGTGCCGAGAAGCTCAACAGCGAACTGGAGCACGGCGCATTCAACAATCGCCGCGAGCCGCGGCCAAACGAGTTCACACTGGATGGAATCCGGCGCAGCGGGCGCTGACCGGCCGCGGCGCGCAAAAAAACGCAACGGCGGAATTTTAGAAAATCGCCGCAGCGACTGCGATTCACCTCGAGTTCAGTCCGCCTGGTTCAGTCTTCTGCGCAGTTTGCGGCCCGAGCGCAGTTTCAGCTGATACCATTGATCTTGCGCCGCCGAAACCAGAATTCACTTTTTCAAAGGGATATTTCGAGATGAACTACAAAGCTTTTACGCTGATCGCCGCTCTTGGTCTGGCCGCTCCGTTGATCGGTTGCGACGACGACTCGGATGCCGAAGACATGATGGAAGAAACTGCAGACAGCGTTGGCGACGCGGCTCATGACGCCGGAGATGCCATGGGCGACGCCGCCGAAGAAGCCGAAGATGAAATGGACGACGCCAAGAACTAAGGCGCCTCCAATGACTGGATGCCGACGGCACGATTGATGCGATCGGTCATTTCCGGTGACGAAGTACAAAAAAGCCTCGCGCATGCGAGGCTTTTTTTATGCGCCGCCAATATGGAGGAGCAGGTTTTCCCGTCGGTTGCCGAAGTCGCCGAAATGACGGCTTCGGATTCGGAGCTCCCGTTCGTTCCCGGTGCCCGGCCTGTTGCCGGGCTGCCCCGTGCCTCATCCGTTTGCAGCAGGAGCGCCTGGCGGCTTCGTGCCTATTGTCACGATCGAAAAGCCTGTCGCAGCAGGCGGGCGCATTGCGGTGGACCGGTCCCGGCTTGATTCCAGGGGGCGGCCGCCGTCACGGTGACGGCAGGAGAGCGACATGACGATGGCACAGCAGCGTCTGGTATCGGCGGACTCCCACGTATTTCTGACCGGAGACTGGATCAAGCAACGCTTGCGTCGCGATCTGCATTCGGTCTGGGACCATGCGCAGGTGGCGGCGGAGCAGTATGCCGCCAAGGTGTTGCGTGGCGGTCAGCCCCAGCTTCACCTCGAGGATTTCGTTGATCCGGAAGCCTCGCAGGACCCCGGCTATTCGAATCCGGAGGCGCGCATCAAGGCCATGGACCGTGACGGCGTCGAAGCCGAGGTGTTGTTCCCGGAACTCGGAGGCGCGCGCATCTGCAACCAGCAACTGATGGGCAATGACTGGAAGGAAGTATTCCGCGGCTACAACCAGTCGATGGCGGATTTCGCATCGCACAACCCGGATCGCCTGCTGTGCGCCTACCAGCTTCCCCTGCAGGACATCGATTTCGCGGTTCAGGAGGTGGAGCGGCTGGCGCGTGACCACAAGGCGCGCTGTGTGCAAATCACGCCGTTTCCCGCGGACATGGGCTTGCCGGATGTGCACGACAAACGCTACGAGCCGCTGTGGTCGGTGATCCAGGAAGCCGGCCTCACGATCATGAATCACCTCGACATGAAGGCCGAGCTGTGGGACGTATTCCGCCGGGATCCGACGCCGCAGAAGGGCATTTTTACCGCTTTGCCGTGGGCGCCGCTGGCGGAATCGATGTGCTTCTGGATACTCACCGGCACGCTGGAGCGCTTTCCGAAGTTGCGCGTGATTCTGGTGGAGCCGGGCCTGGGCTGGTTGCCGTGGTTCTTCGAATCCGTGCTCGATCCGCGCATGGGGCTGCACTACGAATTCCCCGGCGTGAAGATGAAGCCATCCGACTACTTCCGTCGGCAGATGGGTTCCACCTTTATGTACGAACCCTCGGGACTCAAGGGCTTCTACGACTATTTCGGCGCCGATTGTCTGTACTGGTCCACGGACTTTCCGCATCCGGCGACCTGCTGGCCGCATTCGCAGCAGCAGGTCGTCAGCCAGCTCACTGAAGCTGGCATTCCCGAGGCGGATCGCAAGAAGATCATCTGCGACAACGCCTTGAGCGCCTTCGCCCTCTGAAGGCAGGAGCCTCTGGTGGGTTTGACTCACCCATTTGCAGCAGGTTGAACCCCGATCCGTCCAGCTAGGCTGGGATTTACATCGGGGCCCGGCGCTGCGCTGCATTCGGTCAGCCGTGCGGCGGGTCTCCAAGACTCAGCAAGGAGAAGGTGCAGCCATGGCAGGAGTTCTCAAAGACATCCGCGTGCTTGATCTGTCCTGGGGCGTGGCCGGTCCGATGGCGGCGATGCTGCTGGCGGACAACGGCGCCGAGGTCACCAAGATCGAACCGCCTGGTGGCGATCCTTTCCGCAGCCAGATCGGCTACAAGGTCTGGAATCGAGGCAAGAAGAGCGCCGAACTGGATCTCAAGAATCCCGATGACAAGGCGAGCTTTCTGGCTCTGGCGAGTCAGGCCGATGTCGTCGTCGAAAGTTTCGCGCCCGGTGTGACGCAGCGCCTCGGTATCGACTACGCGAGTCTCGCGGCCGTAAATCCACGCCTGGTCTACTGCTCGATCACCGGCTACGGGCGCGACAACAAGCATTCCGATCGTCCCGCGTACGATGCGCTGGTTGCCGCGCGTACGGGCCTGCACTGGGAACAACGCGGCTGGCCGGAAGGCGCGCTCAATCACCTGCTGGGCCGTGAAGATCCGTTCGCGGACCTGGAGATTCCGGATGACTGGGTGCAGGGCGCACCGCGTCCCGGCCCCTTGTTTCCGGCCTCGTACTGGCCCAGTCTCGGCGCGTTTTTCGCGGCCTCGGTCGGTATTTCCGCAGCGCTGCGCGCGCGCGAAACCACGGGGCGAGGACAACTCGTGGAGACCTCGCTGCTGCAGGGGGCGATGGCGGGTGGCGCCGGGGTGTGGATGCGCGCCGAGAACATCGACGCCCCGAGCTTCGATTCCTGGATATTGGGTTCCAAGTCGCCCAAGGGCCATTTCCAATGTTCCGACGGGCGCTGGATTCACAACTGGGTGCCGAATCCGCGTTTCATCATGACCGCCTCGGCCGGCGACAAGCTTGATGCCTCGCCGGACCTCACGGTGCAGAACGATCCGGACCGCTTCGGCACGGGTCCGGAAGAGCTGCTGGTGATGTCGCACTACCAGCCGATTCTTGCCGAGGCCGTGGCCAAGTTCCCGGCGAAGGAATGGGTGGAGGCGTCGTGCAAGGCCGGCGTGACCATGCAGGACGTGCGATCCGTCGAGGAATCGCTGGCCGATCCGGCGTTTCTGGCCGATGGCTGCGTGGTCGAGACCGAAGATCCCGACCTGGGGCGGATACGCACGGTCGGCAATGCCTACAACATGAGCCGAACGCAGGGCACGCCGGGCGCGCATGCGCCGATGGCCGGCGAGCACACCGAAAGCGTCAAGGCCGAGGCGGCGCGCATCATCGCGCAAGGCCGGTCGGCGACGGCTGCGGCGGCAACCGGAAAGCCGATGAAGGCGCCGCTGGAAGGCATCACCGTGCTGGACCTGGGCCTGGCCATCGCCGGCCCGTTCGGGACGCAGTTGCTGTCCGATCTTGGCGCCAATGTCATCAAGATCAACGGGCTCTACGACCTGTTCTGGCACCGCGTGCATATCGCCTACATGGCCAATCGCGGCAAGAAGAGCATCACCCTGAATCTCAAGGACCCGCGGGCGATGCAGGTCTTGCTGGAACTGGTGAAACAGGCTGATGTCGTGCATCACAACATGCGCTACGACGCGGCCGAGCGTCTCAAGATCGACTATGAGAGTCTCAAGAAGCTCAAGCCGGACCTGATCTATTGCCACACGCGTGGCTTCGAACGGGGCGAGCGCGCAGGCCTGCCCGGTAATGACCAGACCGGCGCCTGCCTGTCCGGCGTTCAGTACGAGGACGGCGGCATGGCGCGCGGCGGCAAGCCGATCTGGGCACTGACCAGCTTCGGTGACACCGGCAACGGATTTCTGTCCGCAGTGGCCGTGATCAATGCGCTGTATCACCGCGATCGCACCGGGGAAGGCCAGTTCGTCGATACCTCGATCATCAACGCCGCGCTGCTCAACACGTCCTACGCCGTCGCCACGCCGGACGGCAAGGGCTTTGATCGTCCGCAGATCGACGGCATGCAGACCGGATTTTCAGCCGGGCACCGCCTGTACGAAACGCAGCGCGGCTGGATCTGCGTCGTCGCTGTCAAGCCGGCGCACTGGGACGCGCTGTTCGTGGCGACCGGAATGCCGGAATTAGCCAATGACCGCCGCTTTGCCAGCGAGGCGGCGCGCCACGAGCACGATGCGGAGTTGGCGGCCGCGCTGAGCGCCCGTTTCAAGTCCGCAGATGCCGACACCTGGTTCGAGCGACTCGACGGCGCTGGCGTTCCGGTCGAGATCGTGTCGGAGGACTTTTCGCGCAGGCTGCACGACGATCCGGAGTTCCAGGAGCGGCGTTGGGTGGTGTCCTATCCGCATCCGGTGGTCGGCCGGCTGGATCAGATCGGCCTGTGCTGCAATCTGTCCGATACGCCAGGCGTGATTCAGGGGCGGCCCTTGCTGGTGGGCGAACACACCCAGGAGATCATGGCCGGTCTCGGTTATGACGATGCGCAGATCAGGGCGATGGAAGAGCAGTTCGCGGTCGGCTTTGTCGGCATGCCGCGCATGCCGCCGCGACCGGTCGCGCCGTCGCCCAAGGGCGAAAAGCCGAGCATGGGTGCCAATCTCGCCTCCCTGGCGGAGGGCGAGAGCAGCAAGTCCTCCTGAGTTCGCAGGCAGTTCTGGCTGGTGCGGCACCGGGCTCGGAGCAGGGCTGCTGTCGACAGCCTTCTCGATTTCGATCAATAATATTACGATCGTAATCATAATTCACGCTGTCGCAGGGCCGCGTGAATTCGAGCCATGGGAATCGACATGCAGCAGAACCTGAGTCAAATGAGCGGGCTGCAACAGCTCCAGGCCTGGATCGCCAGCGGCGGCCGCCCGCCGATCGGCGATGCGCTGTTGTTCGATCTGATCGAGATCAGCGAGGGGCGCGCGGTGTTTCGTGGCGTGCCGGGTCAGCACGCCTACAATCCGATCGGCTCGATCCACGGCGGCTACGCCGCGACGCTGCTCGATTCGGCCTGCGGTTGTGCAGTGCATTCACGGTTGAGCGCTGCACAGGGATACACCACGCTGGAGCTCAAGGTGGCCTATCACCGTGGCATGACGAGCGATACCGGGCCGGTCACGGCCGAAGGGGTGGTACTCAGCATGGGGCGTCGTGTGGCCTTCACCGAGGCCAAGCTGCTGGATGCGGACGGGCGGTTATGTGCTTCGGCGACTTCCACCTTGCTGGTGTTCGATCGCTGAGGGTGCGCCTCGATTCGATGCGCCATTAAGACTCCAGCAGCGCCTGCTCGAATTGCGGCAGGCGATCCGCACCGAACCAGGCTTCGCCGCGCCAGAACCAGTACGGAGACCCAGAAACGCCCCGTTGCGCGGCCTCGGCGATCGTGCGTTCCAGGGCGGTGCGCGCGCTGTCGCTGTCCATCGCCGGGCGCGCCCAGGACTCGCCGAGACCCAGTTCTGCGGTGATTTCCACCAGTTCCGGCTTGTTCCTGATATCGCGGTGCTGGACGAAGCCGGCCTCCAGCAAGCGCGCCGCGTAGAGCGTGGATAGCTGCGGCGTGTGGGCGTGCAGGGCGTGCCAGGCCCGCGCGGCCGCGTGGCTGGAAAACGGAAATGCGGGCGGCAGCTCGAACGGCAGCCCGTAGTATCGCGCCGAGCGTTGCATGTCGTGGAGCATGTATTCGCGTCGCGCCGGGTGCTCCATCGCCGCCGGCAGGCCCAGCGCGCGCAGCGTGGCCCACAGCATGATCGGATGCAGGCACAGTGTCAGCCGATGTCGGTCCGCCAAGCGGCACAGCCGTCCGAACGCGAAGTATGCGTACGGCGATGCGAAGTCAAAGTAAAGGTCCAGCTTGTCTTGCATTGGCGGCGTGCCCCGTCGTCCCTGTCGTCGGCCACGGCGCAGCCTACAGCGATCGGGCGATCACTTCCTTCATGATTTCATTGGTGCCGCCGTAAATGCGCTGCACGCGTGCGTCGGCGTACATGCGTGCGATCAGGTATTCGTTCATGTAGCCGTAGCCGCCGAACAGTTGCAGGCAATCGTCGATGACCTGCTGCTGCATGTCGGTACACCACAGCTTCGCCATCGAGGCGGTGACCGTGTCCAGGCGCCCGGTGCTGACGTCCTCGATGCACTGGTCGATGAAGGCGCGTGCCACGCGCACGATCGTGGCGACCTCGGCGAGCTTGAACTTGGTGTTCTGGAAGTCGAACAGTGTCTTGCCGAAGGCCTTGCGTTCGTGCACGTAGGCGCGCGTCGCCTCAAGTGCGCCCTCCATCGCGGCGACGCCGGCCACCGCGACGACCGCACGTTCGTAGGGCAGGTCACTCATCAACTGGCTGAAGCCCTGGCCTTCGGAGCCGCCGAGCAGGCAGTCGACCGGCACGCGTACGTCGTCGAAGAACAGTTCGGCCGTGTCCTGCGCTTTCATGCCGATCTTGTCGAGTCGCCGGCCCACGCGGTAACCCGGCAGGTCCTTGGTTTCGACCATCAGGATCGAGGTGCCCTTGGCGCCCTGCGCGGGATCGGTTTTGACCACCACGGCCAGGATTTCGGCAAGATAGCCATTGCTGATGAAGATTTTGGAACCGTTGACGATGTAGTGATCGCCGTCGCGTTGAGCGCGCGTGCGTACACCTTGCAGGTCCGATCCGGCGGCCGGTTCGCTCATCGCAATGGCGCCGACCAGTTCGCCGCTGGCCATACGCGGAAGCCACTGCTGCTTCTGCGCCTCGGTGCCGTGATTGAGGATGTAGTGCGCGCAGATCGTGTGCACGCTCAGGCCGAAGCCGCTGAGCCCGCGCCGCGACAGCTCCTCGGTCATCACCGCCTCGTAGCGGAAGTCGCCACCGGCACCGCCGTAGGTCTCCGGAATGTCCACACAGAGCATTCCCTGCGCCCCGACCTGACGCCAGATGTCATGACCGACATGACCCTGATGCCGCCAGGCCTCGTCCTGCGGCAGCATCTCCGCGTCCATGAATCGCGCGACCGCATCCCTGAAAGCAGCGGTTTCTTCGTCTTCCCAACGGCTCCGTGTCGCCATGCTCGTGAATGTCCGGGTTTGAAATTGGAAGCGGCATTCTGCCGCCGACAGCGCCGCAAGTCGCCCTGCGTTTGGACGAAACCGGCTGGCGGGTGGCTCCTCAGCGTCGCCAAGGTCTGTCGAAAAGTACTTGCTTCGGATGAGGTACCGCCGCGACCGATTGGTGACCATGCCGGACGGCCTTTCCGAATTCGAACCCAGGGGTCTGACATGAGTTCCGTCATCGAGATGCGCGGCGCCGCCAGCGGTATTCGCGAGCAGTTCGACCAGATTTCCGCTCTGGCTCCGGCAATTGCGCAGACCACGGCTGCCGAGCGCATCGCACGAATCCGCCGCCTGATGAAAGTGACACTGGCGCACCGGGCCGAAATCTACGAAGCGGTCAAACAGGAGCGCGGTCTGACGCCGCCGGATGTCGACGGCGAACTGGTGATGCTCAAATTCGAGGCCGACTTCATTGCGAAGCACCTCGAAACATGGATGTCGCCGAAACCGGCCGAACCTTCGCTGATGACGCTCGGCAAGAAGTGCTACCTGCGTTACGAAGCCAAGGGCATGGTGCTGGTGCTGCCGAGTTGGAACGCGCCGTATGTGATCGGCTTCCTGCCGGTGTTCGGCGCGATCGCGGCCGGCAATGCCGTCATCGTCAAACCTTCGGAACTGTCGCCGCAGTCCTCGGCACTGGTCGCGAAGATCGTGGCAGAGGCATTCCCGAATGGCGAGGTGCGCTGCATCGAAGGCGGCGCCGAGGCCGCGCAGGCGCTGCTGGCCTGTCCGTTCCATCATATTTTCTACATCGGCAACAATACGGTGGGCCGCATCGTGATGAAGGCTGCCGCCGATCACTTCGCGTCCGTCACGCTGGAGATGGGCGGCAAGAACCCTTCGATCATCACGCCGAGCGCGGATGTCGACGAGGCCGCAATGAAGACTGCCTGGGGGCGCATGTGCAATGCCGGGCAGGCCTGTATCGCGCCGGACTATCTGTTCGTCCACGAATCACTGCTGCCGCGCTTCACCGAGGCGCTGGTGCGTGAGATCACCACGATGTACAACCCGGCCGGCAAGGGTTTCGAGAACAATCCCGAGTTCCCGCGCATCATCAACGGGCGACACTACGAACGCATCAAGGGTCTGATCGAAGACGCGCGCGCCAAGGGCGCCCGTTTCGCGATGGGCGGCGATACCCGTGCCGAAGACCGGTACATCGCCCCGACCGTGATCCTCGATGTCGGCGACGACATGAAGCTGATGCGCGAGGAAATCTTCGGGCCGGTGATCGCGATCAAGCCCTATCGGAATCGCGAGGACGTCACGCAGTACATCGCGGCCCGCGACAAGCCGCTTGCGCTTTATGTGTTCGGCAAGGATCGGAGGGACATCGATTACTTCATCGACCACACCACCTCCGGCAGTCTGGTGGTCAATCACAACGTGATTCAGTCCGGAACCAATCCGCACCTGCCGTTCGGTGGCGTCAACGCCAGCGGCATTGGCCGCATGGTCGGATTCAACACCTTTGCCGAGTGCTCCAACGCACGCGCCATCGTCGAGGAAGGTCCGCCGCTGGGCGATCCCCGCATGATGTTTCCGCCACTGTCGGACAAGTACAAGAAGCAGCTTCAGTCGCTACTCGATCGCGAAGGGCCGATTCCCGACATCGTGGTCAAGGGCATCAGCGCGATGATCAAGCTGGGTTCGATGTTTTCGCGCAAGCAATAAACCTAGCCCAGACGTCCGGCGAGCCAGCTTCCCGCGAGCATCGCCGCCACGAAGGCAAATACCGGTCCGGTGCCGGTTACCAGTGCGGCCAGTGCCGGTCCGGGGCAGAAGCCGCCGATGCCCCAGCCGATACCGAACAGGATCGCGCCCGCGATGAGCCTGAAGTCGATGTCGCGGCGCTCCGGGAGATGGAAACGGCTGTCCAGCACCGGAGCCGGTCGCTTCATCAGCCAGCGAAACGCCGGTAGACAGACCAGCAGTGCGCCGCCCATCACCAGCGCCAGCGTGGGATCCCAATCGCCGGTCACGTCCAGGAAGTTCAATACCTTGGCTGGCCGGATCATGCCGGACACGGAGAGTCCCATTCCGAACAGCAGTCCGGCCAGCAAGGCCGCGCCGTTGCGCTTGTGTGCGGCTGTCATGAGGAAATTCCGTGCCTGATGACGAAGACTGTCAACGCCGCGCTCAGCATGAAGACTCCGGTCGCCACGAACGAACGCGGCGACAGGCGCGCGACACCGCAGACGCCGTGCCCGGAGGTGCAGCCGGAACCGAGCCGCGTGCCGAACCCGACCAGCAGGCCGGCCAAGATCATCCAAGGCCAGGCCAGCGGCAGCTCGACCTGCCACTGAGCATTCAGCGCCGCAAATGCCAGCGCCCCCAGGAATAGCCCGGCCAGAAAACTGAGCCGCCAGGCAGGGGCCGTGGCGCGCGGCGGCAGCAGCCCACCGATGATTCCGGAAATTCCGGCGATCCGTCCGTTGAGGCCAAGCAACAGCACGGCGGCGAGCCCGATCATCAGGCCGCCGGCAAGGCCGGAGATGGGAGTGAATTCAGTCATCAGTGTGTCCTTTGTACATATACCCCTATAGGTATAGTATACGAATTGTTGGCCGAAGCGATGCGCACCCGCGACGCAGGTGAAATCGAATGGCCGGACTGGAGCTGCGGGTGATTGACTGGGACGAAAAACGCGACGCGATGGTTTCCCGACTCAAGCGGATCGAGGGCCAGATGCGTGGCCTGCAACGGATGGTCGGCGATGGCGAAGACTGCGAGAAGATCGCGCACCAGATGTCGGCGGCGCGCCGGGCGATGGACAAGGCCTTCTTCGAGTTGATGGCCTGTGCGGTCACTCAGGAAGTGGAGCGCCACCAGGCGTTGACGCCCGCGCTCGAGAACGGTGTGAACGATGTCGCGAGGATACTCACGAAATATGGTTGAGGCGCTTCGCCAAGCCGCTGCGGCGGCCTCTGACACCAACAATCTGATTTCAGGAACAACATGATATTCCGACAATTCTTTGACTCCGAATCAAGCACCTATACCTATCTTCTGGCGTCTGCCGTCGGGCGCGAAGCGCTGATCATCGATCCGGTCAAAGAGCGGCTCGCACACTATCTGCAGGCAATCGAGGATCTCGACCTGAAGCTCGTCAAGGCGATTGATACCCACACGCATGCCGACCACGTGACGGCGCTGGGCGATCTGAGAGAGAGCCTGGGCTGCGTCACCGTCATGGGCGAATACACCAAGGCCGAGTGCGTCTCGATGCACGTGACCGAAGGCGAGATCGTCGACGTCGATGGTCTGCGCTTGCAAGCGCTGTATACGCCCGGGCATACCAACGAATCCTTCAGCTTCGTGCTCAAGCCGCAGTCCCCCGAGGCGGTCTTCACCGGCGACGTCTTGCTGATCCGCGGCACCGGGCGGACCGATTTTCAGGGCGGCAGCGCCGACCGGAGCTGGGATTCCATCGTCAACAAACTGTTCGTGCTGCCGGACGAGACCACGCTCTACCCTGCGCATGACTACAAGGGCTGGACGGCGTCTTCGATCGGAGAGGAGAAGCGCCACAATCCGCGCCTGGCTGGCAAGACCCGGGACGAGTACGTCCAGATCATGGAAAACCTGAACCTGCCGAACCCCAAAATGATGGACGTGGCGGTTCCGGCCAACCTCGCCTGCGGGCGGGAATAGCCGCGTGTTGTTGGCCGCCGCGCTCGGGGCCCTGGTCGGTCTTGTTCTGGCGCTGACCGGCGCCGGTGGCGCCATCATCGCCGTACCCTTGCTGGTTTTCGGGTTCGATCTGGACCTTGTCCAGGCCGCGCCGATCGCGCTGCTGGCGGTCGCCGCTTCGGCGGCGCTCGGCGCCCTGCTCGGACTGCGCGCAGGTATCGTGCGCTATCGGGCGGCGATTCTGATGTCGGTGGTCGGGAGCTTGCTCACACCGCTGGGTGTGCTGCTGGCGCATCGCCTGCCCGAGCATTGGCTGAGTCTGGTGTTTGCACTGGTGCTGATCTTCGTCGCGCAGCGGATGTTCCTGCAGGCGCGCGGCGAGCTGCGCGGCGTGCCGCCGATCACCGCAAGGCCGGGTACGGCGGCCTGCAAACTCAACCAGGACAGCGGCCGCTTTCAGTGGACTGCCCCGTGCGCGCGTGCCTTGGCTCAGGCTGGCGTTGTCACCGGTTTGCTTTCGGGTTTGCTGGGCGTGGGTGGCGGATTCGTCATCGTGCCGGCGCTGCGCCGTTCAAGCGACCTTCCGATGAACTCGATCGTTGCCACGTCCTTGCTTGTGGTGGCGATCGTATCCAGCAGTGCGGTGCTCAGCGCGGTCGCAGCCGGCAGGCTGGAAACCGCCGTTGCGGCGCCATTTGCGGCGGGCGCCACGCTGGCCATGCTGGCTGGAAGACTCGTCGCCGGCCGCATCGCGGGGCCGCGATTGCAGCAGGGGTTTTCAGTGGCGGCAGGTCTGGTGGCAATCCTGATGATCGGCAGCTTGGTTGTCTGAGCGTCCGGCTTCAGTGGTTCAGCGTCGATGCAAAGAAATCCCAGACGATCTCGCCACTGTCCACGGTCAGATTGGTCCCGCCCAGGCGTCGCTCGATCATTGGCATGCGAATCGCCAGCCCTGGCCAGACGTGGCCGGCGCCGTGTATGACGTACTGAACGCTACGGTTGCCGCCCGTACATTTTTCGCGTGTGCGCGTCTCCACGCGTGTATCGCCGCTGCCGGTGACGGTGCGGGTGTCGAGTTTCTCGGAGCAGCCGGCGTGGTCCGCCCAGAAATCGAACGTGGCCTCCGCGGACAGCAGCGCCGGTTGTGCGACGCCGTTTTCGAGCTTGCCGGTGGCCTGTCCGCCGTACGGGATGATTGGATCGTCGGTGCCGTTGATCGCCAGCCAGGGCAGGGGCTTGGGTGGCCGGCACTGTGCGGCGAGTGTGCTCGGCAGATTGGAGATGACGCTGGCGGCGGCGCGGAGCCGCTGCGCGGATTGGCAGGCGTAGTACATCGTCATGAAGCCGCCGTTGGAGGCGCCGACCATGAAGACGGCCGAGGCATCGCCGTGGTCGCGGCGCAGCACATCGTCGATCACCGCGTTGAGAAAGGCGACGTCATCGGCGCCTGAGGCCTCCCCGGCGATGGTGACGCCACGTCCGTCGTTCCAGTGTTTGTTGACGCCCTGCGGCGCAACCATGAGATATCCTTTTTCACGGGCCAGGCTCGGCAGGCTGGTCTGCTCCCAGGTCTCGCGCGCCGTCTGAGTGCCGCCGTGCAACAGCACCACGACCGGAAACGGGCCAGGCCCCGAGGGAACCTGCACCAGATAGCTGCGTGCAGTGCCATCCTGATACAGCGTGCGTTCGCTGGCCGAATCCACATCGCCTTTCGCCGGCAGCGCGTCGAGTGCGGAATTCTGCTGGACCGCGCGTGTCACGCGCACCGCCAGACAGCCGGACAGGCCGAGCACGCCGAGCGCGGCGAGCAGCAGGATGCCGGTGCGCAGCAGGATAAGGGGGCGTCGGGTCCGGGTCATGGTGGTTTTCTGCGGGGCGTCGGGCCGATAGTCAAACGCAGTTGCGGCCGGCCGCACAAGTCCGGTTCACCGGGGCGGATCGCGCAACTCAGGTGGAATGTCCGCTCGACACGAGAACCAGTGCGACCAGGATCGTGGTTTCAGCCAGTTCGACCAGGGCCCCGGCCACATCGCCGGTGAATCCACCCAGCTGTCGTATCGCTGCCGCGCGAAGCAGCCACAGCACGGCGGCGGCGGCGATCAGCGCGAGCATCGCCGCCAATGGTGTCGCCACAAGCGTAGCGAGACCGCCAAGGCCCAGTACCGGCAGCAGGGCATACTTGGGCAGGTGTTCGGCCATCGCCGAACCGAGGCCGTCGCGCCGGACGTAGGGTGTGCTCAGAAACAGCAACGGGACCAGGCCGCGGGCCAGCAATGGCGGCAGTACCAGCGTCGGCCAGTCATGCGCGCTGCTCAAGGCGCCCAGCTTGAGCATCAGCACCAGTACGACCGCGCTGACGCCCATCGGACCGGCGGCGGCGTCTTTCATGATCGCCAGCATGCGTTCGCGATTGCCCTGTCCGCCGACGACGGCGTCGGCGCAATCGGCGAGTCCGTCGAGGTGCAGCGCGCCGCTGATGCCGACCCAGGCGCTCAATATCAGCGCGGCGCTCAGGAGCGGCGCCTGCCCGTCCAGCAGCCAGGAGAACAAGCACAGCATCAGGCCAATCAGCACACCGACTAAGGGATACCACAGCAGCGAACGAGCGATAGTCTGCTGCGATGGCCTGTCGGTGAACCGCACCGGAACGCGCGTCAGAAATTGCAGGGCAACCAGAAAGGCCCGCATCAGAGTTCGACCCGGGCGGCCAGCGCCACCTCGATGCTCAGCAGCTGGTTCAATGCGATGCCGTCCCGCTGCGCCAGCAACACCCGGATCGGGCCGCCGTGCGTGACAATCAGCAGCCGTTTGCCGCCGTGCACCGCCGCCTGTTCGGACAGGACCGCGAGCACGCGATCGCGCAGGCTCGACACCGCTTCGCCTCCCGGCGGCGGATGCTGGTCCGGGTCGGACCAGAAGCGGCCGAGCGCTTCGGGCACGCGAAGCTGCAGCTCGGCGGCGGTACAGCCTTCCCATTCGCCGAAATCCAGCTCGCACAGTCGCGCGTCGGTGGACATCGGGCGGTTCAGGCGCTGCGCCAGCGCATCGGCGAAGTCGGCACAGCGTCGCAGCGGGGAACTCAGGATGTGATCCCAGTCCGCACCCGCCACGGCGGTCTCCATTTGCAAGAAGCCTTGCGGACTCAAGGCGACATCGCTTCGCCCGTGGTAGCGGCCCGGACGCTCGGTTTCGCCATGACGCAGCAGGGTGACGGACATGCCCGCCTCAGGCTTGGCGGCCGGCGACACCCGCTTCGGCGAAGGTCGCCATCTGCGCGTGCAGCAGACAGGCACTGCGCAGCAGCGGCATCGCCACGGCGGCACCGCTGCCTTCGCCGAGCCGCATGCCGAGATCGAGCAGGGGTTCGGCGTCCAGGGCTTTGAGCAGCGTCGCGTGGCCCGGTTCCGCCGAGCGGTGTGAAAACAGCAGCCAGTCGCGTGTGTCGGGATTCAGGCGACAGGCGGAAAGCGCCGCTGCACTGCTGATGAAGCCGTCCACCAGCACCGGCACACCGAGCTGGGCACAGCCGAGGTAGGCGCCCGCCAAGGCCGCGATTTCGAAGCCGCCGAGCCGGCGCAGCACCTCAAGTGGCGAATCCAGGTACGGGCCATGCAGGGCCAGTGCGCGTTCGAGCACCGAGACCTTGTGTGCGACACCGCGCGCGCCCAGACCGGTGCCGGGTCCGGCCAGCGCAGAGGCTGTGCCCAAGCCGTAGCCGCAGGCCAGCGCCGTGGCGGACGAGCTGTTGCCGATTCCCATGTCACCGCCGATGAACAGTTCGCAGCCATCGTCATGCGCGCGGGAAGCGCTGTCGTAACCGGCCTGAAGCGCCCGTGCCAGTTGCTCATGGCTCATCGCCGCCGTTTCCGCGAAGTTGGCGGTCGACGGTGCGATCGGTCGATGCAGCACGCCCTGGGTCTCCGACGGTGTGCCCACCGTGCCGAGGTTCACGATCTCCAGCGCCGCGCCAAGCTGGCGTGCAAGCACGCTGATGGCGGCGCCGCCCCGTGCGAAGTTATCGATCATCTGTGCCGTGACCGATTGCGGAAACGCGGACACTGACTCGGCGGCGATACCGTGATCGGCCGCGAAGACGCTGATCCACACACGTTCCAAGGCCGGGCATTCGCGCTTCTGCAGGCCCGCCAGCCGGATCGCGAGGGTCTCCAGCCGTCCGAGCGAACCCGGTGGTTTGGTCAGTTGCGCCTGCCGCGCCGCGGCGGCGGCGGTGCTGGAAGTGTCCGGGCGCCGGACGGAGTTGCGCAGCCAAGCGATAGGATTGATGTCGCTCACAATTCGGGGCCTTTGATTGTTCGTGGAATGCCGGCGGTCACGAAGACCACGCGCTCGCAGAGCGTGGCGAGGGCTTGATGCAGGCGCCCGGCCTGGTCGATATAGCGGCGAGTCAGCTCGCCGGTGGGTACCACGCCCAGGCCGGTTTCGTTGCTGACGAGGATGATCTCGCCGTTCAGCGCCGGCAGGCATTCGAGCAGCGCCTCGATTTCGCGGTCGGCAAGCTTCGCATCCTCGTTGCACAGCAAGTTGCTGAGCCACAGCGTGAGACAGTCCACCAATAGGCACCGTCCGTTCGCGGCGTGTTTGCGAAGTACACGGGCCAGCGCCAGCGGCTCTTCGAGCGTGGTCCAGTGCTCGGGACGCGATTCGCGGTGATGGTCGATACGCGCCCGCATTTCGGCGTCGCGCGCTTGCGCCGTCGCGATGTAGACCACCTCGCATCCACCTGCGCTGGCCAGAGTCTCCGCATAACGGCTCTTGCCGGAACGGGCGCCGCCGAGAATCAGGGTTTTGATTGAGCGGCTACGGCTGCTGGAGGCGGCGGGAATCGAACCCGCGTCCGCAATCGCCAACACACGGTCGATGTCCAGGTGGTCTTCGAGGCAGTCGGCCAGGCGTTCCAGCGAGGCTTCGCGGCGGGCGTCGGCGTCGAAGGATTCGGGGGCGTCGAGACCGGCCCAGGCGAGCAGGGCGGTGCAGGCCTCGGCGCTGTCGAACAGGCCGTGGAGGTAGGTGCCGAGGATGCGGCCGTCGCTCGAGATCGCGCCGTCGACGCGATCAGCGATGCGCACGGCCGGGCAGTCCAGCGCCGGGCCGTGGCTGAGGCCGGCGTGGATTTCGTAGCCGCGCAGCGCCGCGCCGTCGCCGAAGGCGAGGTGGCCCTGAACCTGGCGCAGGGTCTTTTCCGCGGCCAGTTCGGTGTCCAGCTCCAGCCAGCCGAAACCTGCGCTGTCGCCGGCTTCGCTTTCGATGCCCTGCGGATCGGTAATGCGCCGGCCGAGCATCTGCAGGCCGCCGCAAATGCCGATCAGCCTGCCGCCGTAGCGCAGATGCCGGTTCAGATGGTCATCCCAGCCGTGCTGCCGCAGATGATCGAGATCGGCGCGCACGGACTTGGTGCCGGGCAGAATCACCAGATCGGCCGGCGGCGGCGTTTCCGACAGGGCGACAAAGCGGAAGTCCACCTGCGGGTGCGCGCGCAGTGGGTCGAAGTCGGTGTGATTGCTGATGCGCGGCAGCACCGGTACCACCACACGCAGCTGGGCCTCGCGCCTGGCCGGAGCCTGCGCGATCGCATCCTCGGCATCCAGATACAGATCATGCAGACACGGCAGCACGCCGAGCACCGGCTTGCCGGTGCGTGCCTCCAGCCAGTCCAGGCCGGGTTGCAGCAGCGAGATATCGCCGCGAAAGCGGTTGATGACGAAGCCGGCGACGCGCGCCTGTTCGCTGCGGCTGAGCAGTTGCAGTGTGCCGACCAGGTGCGCGAACACACCGCCACGGTCGATGTCGGCGATCAGGATCACCGCGCAGTCCACGGCCTCCGCAAAACCCATGTTGGCGATGTCGCGGTCACGCAGATTGATCTCGGCCGGCGAGCCGGCGCCTTCGACGACAATCGTTTGGTACTGCGCGCTCAGACGCATGTGCGATTCGAGGACGGCCTGCATCGCGACGGTCTTGTAGTCGTGATAGGCGCGGGCATCGAGATTGGCGACGGCGCGGCCGTGAACGATGACTTGCGCGCCGACATCGCTGTTCGGCTTGAGCAGCACCGGGTTCATGTCGGTCGTCGGCGCCACGCCGGCGGCCTGGGCCTGCAAGCCCTGGGCGCGGCCGATTTCGCCGCCGTCGGCGGTGACGGCGCTGTTGAGCGCCATGTTCTGGGGTTTGAACGGGGCGACGTGGATGCCACGTCGCTTGAGCACGCGGCACAGGCCGGCGACCAGGGTGGTTTTGCCGGCGTCGGAGGTGGTGCCCTGAATCATGAGAGTGCGGGCGGTCATGGGCGCCATTTGCCTCGCGGTGTGCCAATGAATTGCTGATCGTCCCGTAGGGTGGGCAAAGCGCAGCGTGCCCACGCGTTTGGGCTCCGGTCTGGTTTGTTTCGATAAGGCGTCGAGGGTCTGGCGACTTTAGGTCGCGCCGAGACGGGTTCCGCCGCCAGCCGGCGCCGGGTTCCTTTTCTTTGCTTGTCCAAAGAAAAGGAACCAAAAGAAAGGACACCCGAAACATCCGCACCCCGTCTCGCTACGCGAGCCGGGGAGCCTGCGCTGCTCACGTGCTCGGGGTCGCGCCGACACGGCGTCCCTGCCGTGACGGCGCTCGGCTGGCCATCCCTGGCCAGCCGACCCACTGCGCGCGCTGCGCTGCTCGGTGCGGATGTAACGGGGGACAACCGCATTCCGCGCTGCGCGCGGCCCTCTCCCCCAGCCCCTCTCCCGCACGCGGGAGAGGGG
>JAHZLQ010000073.1 GCA_022599775.1 Gammaproteobacteria bacterium | reverse complement strand
CGCAAGCGGGCGAGGGTCGGTCGGCATCACGCCGAGCGTGATTCACGCTAAAAGCAAAAGGGCCGCTAGAAGCGGCCCTTTTGCAGGCGTTCCGCCGAATCCTAGCGAATATCCTTGAGCTTCTTGACGAAGTGCAGGCGGGCCGCGGCTTCAACCAGTTCGGCCTGGGCGCGCGCCAGATCCATTTCGCCCTTGGCGTTCTCCACCGCCTCCTCGGCGGCGCGCTTGGCGTCCGCGGCGGCCGCTTCATCCGCGTCCTTGGCGCGCAGGGCAGTATCCGCCATCACCGTGACCAGATGCGGCTGCACTTCTAGCAGGCCGCCGGAGACGAAGAAGTAAAGCTGCTCGCCGTCGGCCGTCTTCACCCGCACTTCGCCGGGCTTGAGCCGGGTCAGCAGCGGCGAATGCTTGGGCGCAATGCCGACCTCACCGAGTTCCGCCGGAGCGAACACCATCGCGGCTTCGCCGGAATGGATGTGGCCCTCGGCCGACACGATGTCTACATGCAGTTGGGACATGGAACGCCTCTCGAGTCCTGAATCCTGCGGTGCAACGTCTGGGGCTTCTTACCGCCTTGCCTCACACGTGCGCTACACGGATCAAATGTTCTTGGCTTTCTCGACGGCCTCGTCGATCGTGCCGACCATGTAGAACGCCTGCTCCGGCAGGTGATCGTACTCGCCATCGACGATGCCGCGGAAGCCGCGAATCGTCTCCTTCAGCGACACGTACTTGCCGGGCGCGCCGGTGAAGACTTCGGCCACATGGAACGGCTGCGACAGGAAGCGCTGAATCTTGCGCGCGCGGGCCACGGCCTGCTTGTCGTCTTCGGACAGTTCGTCCATGCCCAGAATCGCGATGATGTCGCGCAGTTCCTTGTAGCGTTGCAGCACACCCTGCACGTCACGCGCGGTCTGGTAGTGCTCGTCGCCGATCACGTCCGGGTCCAGCTGGCGGCTGGTGGAGTCCAGCGGATCGACCGCGGGATAGATGCCCAGCGAGGCGATTTCACGCGACAGCGTCACGGTGGAATCCAGATGCGCGAAGGTGGTCGCCGGCGAAGGATCGGTCAAGTCATCGGCCGGCACGTAGACGGCCTGGATCGAAGTGATGGAACCCTTCTTGGTGGAGGTGATGCGCTCCTGCAGCACGCCCATTTCCTCGGCCAGCGTCGGCTGATAGCCCACCGCCGACGGCATGCGGCCGAGCAGCGCGGACACTTCGGTGCCGGCCAGGGTATAGCGATAGATGTTGTCGACGAAGAACAGCACGTCGCGGCCTTCGTCGCGGAAATACTCGGCCATGGTCAGGCCGGACAGCGCCACGCGCAGACGGTTGCCCGGCGGCTCGTTCATCTGGCCGTAGACCATTGCGACCTTGGACTCCGGCAGGTTGTCCTGCACGATGACCTTGGCATCCGACATTTCGTGATAGAAGTCGTTGCCTTCGCGGGTACGCTCACCGACGCCGGCGAACACCGACAAGCCGCTGTGCGCCTTGGCGATGTTGTTGATCAGCTCGAGCATGTTGACGGTCTTGCCGACGCCGGCACCACCGAACAGGCCGACCTTGCCGCCCTTGGCGAACGGACACAGCAGATCGATGACCTTGATGCCGGTTTCGAGCAGTTCGGTGGAACCGGACTGGTCCTCGTAGCTCGGCGCGTCGCGGTGGATCGCCCAACGCTCCTCGGATTCGACCGGACCGACTTCGTCGATCGGCTCGCCGAGCACGTTCATGATGCGGCCCAGGGTTGCCTTGCCCACCGGCACCGAGATCGGTGCACCGGTGTTGCTCACGGCCAGGCCGCGCTTGATGCCTTCGGAGGCGCCCATGGCGATGCAGCGGACGACACCGTCGCCCATCTGCTGCTGGACCTCGACCGTGAGGCCGGTTCCGTCGACAGTCAGCGCGTCGTAGATATTGGGGATCGCGTCACGCGGGAATTCCACGTCGATGACGGCGCCGATGACCTGAACAATCTTGCCCGTGCTCATTTCTATAACCCTTGCTGGTTAAGCCGTTTCCCGCATCCGTCCGAAGGCCGATGCAGAAGATTCATTTGCCTCAGACCGCCGCCGCGCCGCCGACGATTTCCGCCAGCTCCTTGGTGATGCTGGCCTGGCGGGCCTTGTTGTAGGCGAGTTCCAACTGACTGATGATCTTGCCGGCGTTGTCGGTCGCCGCCTTCATCGCCACCATGCGTGCGCTCTGCTCGCAGGCCACGTTCTCGATCACGCCCTGATACACCTGTGACTCCACGTAACGCTGCAGCACCGTGTCGAGCAGTTCGCTGGATTCGGGCTCGTAGATGTAGTCCCAGTTGTCGAGCAGATTCTCGGTGTCATCCACCGGCTGCACCGGCAGCAACTGCACCAGATCGGCCTTCTGCGACATCGTGTTGACGAACGCGGCGGACGCGATGAACACACGATCCACTTCACCGTCGCGGTAGGCATCGGTGAGCACCTTGATCGTGCCCAACAGATCCTCGAGATGCGGACGGTCACCCAGATGCGTGGCCTGCGCGCTCAGCTTGGCGCCGAAGCGCTTGAAGAACGACACGCCCTTGGTGCCGATCACCGACAGCTCGCAATCGACGTTCTGTTCCTTGTAGTCGCGCAGGGCGCGCACCACCTGGCGGAAGGTGTTGACGTTGAGACCGCCACACAGACCACGGTCGGTGCTGACCACCAGAATCGCGACGCGCTTGACCTTGCGGTCCAGCATGAACGGATGCTTGTACTCGGGGTTCGCGTGCGCGAGATGCCCGATCGTACGGCGGATGCGCTCCGAATACGGACGCGCGGCCGACATGCGTTCCTGCGCCTTGCGCATCTTCGACATCGCGACCTTTTCCATCGCGCGCGTGATCTTCTGCGTGTTCTTCACGCTCTTGATCTTGCCGCGGATTTCCTTCGCGTTTGCCATTGCTTTGCTCGTTAGGCCTGAGGCGTGAGGCGTGAGGCGTCTGCCTTGCCGCGACTCATGCGCTTGTTGGCTGGTTGAGTATTCATATCGATCTCCAGGCACTGGGGCCGAAGACGCTTTTGCGCCTCAAGCCTCACCCCTGGCGCCGCACCGGCGATCATCAGATCGCCGACTGCTTGACGTAGGCTTCCATCGCCGACTTCAGTGCCGCTTCGAGATCGCCGTTCCAGTCACCCTTCTCGTCGAGCTTGGCCATCAACTCGGCATGCTCGCTGGCAAGGAACTGGTGCAGACCGGCTTCCCAGACCAGAATCTTGTCGACCGCGACCTTGTCGAGGAAACCCTTTTCGACGGCGTACAGCGAGGCGGCCATCTTCGACACCGGCAGCGGCGCGTACTGCTTCTGCTTCATCAGCTCGGTGACGCGTTGACCGCGCTCCAGCTGGGCGCGCGTGGCGGCATCCAGATCGGAGGCGAACTGCGCGAAGGCCGCGAGTTCGCGGTACTGCGCCAGCGCCAGACGAACACCGCCGCCGAGCTTCTTGACGACCTTGGTCTGCGCCGAACCGCCGACGCGCGACACCGAGACACCGGCGTTCATGGCCGGACGGATACCGGCGTTGAACAGATCGGTTTCGAGGAAGATCTGACCATCGGTGATCGAAATCACGTTGGTCGGAACGAAGGCCGAGACGTCACCGGCCTGGGTTTCGATGATCGGCAGCGCCGTCAGCGAACCGGTCTTGCCCTTCACTTCGCCATTGGTCATCTGCTCCACGTACTCGGCGTTGACGCGCGCGGCACGCTCCAGCAAACGGGAATGGAGATAGAACACGTCGCCCGGATAGGCTTCACGACCCGGCGGACGCTTCAGCAGCAGCGACACCTGACGATAGGCCACGGCCTGCTTCGACAGATCGTCGTAGATGATCAGCGCATCTTCACCGCGGTCACGGAAGTATTCGCCCATCGAGCAGCCGGAGTACGGCGCGATGTACTGCAGGGCGGCGGCTTCCGACGCGGAGGCGGCGACGATGATGGTGTGCGCCATCGCGTCGTGCTCTTCGAGCTTGCGCACCACGTTGGCGATGGAGCTGGCCTTCTGGCCGATCGCGACGTAGACGCACTTGATGCCCGAAGACTTCTGATTGATGATCGCGTCGATCGCCAGCGCGGTCTTGCCGGTCTGGCGGTCGCCGATGATCAGCTCGCGCTGACCGCGGCCGACCGGAACCATGGAGTCGATCGCCTTGTAACCGGTCTGCACCGGCTGGTTGACGCCTTCACGCGCGATCACGCCCGGCGCGATCTTCTCGATCGGCGAGGTGCCGGCGGCCTTGATCTCGCCCTTGCCGTCGATCGGGTTGCCGAGCGAATCGACGACGCGACCGAGCAGACCTTCGCCGACCGGCACTTCCAGAATGCGGCCGGTCGTCTTGACCGTGTCGCCTTCCTTGAGGTGCTTGTAGTCGCCGAGGATCACGGCGCCGACGGAGTCACGCTCCAGGTTCAGCGCCAGACCGAAGGTGGATTCACCACCCTGGCCCGGGAATTCGAGCATTTCACCGAGCACCGCGTCGGACAGACCGTGGATACGGGTGATGCCGTCCTGCAGCGACACGATGGTGCCGGTGTTTCGGGCCTCGGTTTCGGCATCGAAGTTCTGGATGCGCGCCTTGATCAGATCACTGATCTCGGAAGGATTGAGTTGCATGGAACGAATCCTCGAAAAATTCTTGGGTGTCAGCCCGTCAAGGCGGACTGCAAACGCGACAACTCGCCGGCGAAGGAACCGTCGATCACCATGTCACCGGTGCGGATACGCGCGCCGGCAATCAGGCTTTCATCGGTGGCCCAGCTCACTTCGAGTTCGCGGGACAAACGCTTGCCGATCGCGGTCGTCAACGCGGACTGCTGCGACGCCTCGACCGGTACCGCGGTGGTGATCTCGACTTCGACGCGACGCTCGGACTCATCCTTGAGCGCGTCATACTGCTGCGCGACCTGCGGCAACAGCGACAGACGACCGTTCTCCGCCAGCAAGCGGACCAGATTGGCTTCCTGCGCCGAGAGTCCGCCCTTGAAGATCGAGACCAGCAGATCCGCCTGCTGCGCCCGCTTCAGGGAAGGGTGCCCGACAGCCGCGCTCAGTTCCGGCATCGCCATGGCCTGCGCCAGCGAATCCAGGGTGGTCGCCCACTGATCCAGCGAACCCTCGGCCTGGGCGATCTCGAAGACCGCCTTGGCGTAGGGCCGCGCCATCGTGCTCTGCTCGGCCATGATCAGATCTGCGCCGCCAGCGCGTCGATGACTTCGGCATGCGCCTGGGTATCGAGCTCACGCTTGAGGATCCGCGCGGCACCGAGTACCGCCAGCTCGCCGACCTGCTTGCGCAGGGCCTCGCGGGCCGATGCGAGTTCACGCTCGACCTCGTCGTGACCGGCAGCCTTGATGCGATCCGCTTCGGACCGTGCGGTTTCGCGGGCATCCTCGACGATCTTGGAGGCCTGCTTGGACGCGTTGGAGAGAATCTCCTGCGCCTGCGTGCGGGCCGCCTTGAGTTCGAGCTCGGCCTGGGTCGCGGCCTCTTCCAGCGCCTTCTCGCCCTTGTCCGCAGCGGCAAGACCACTGGCGATGCGCGCCTGGCGTGCCTTCATCGCCTGCGTGATCGGCGGCCACACGAACTTCATCGTGAACCACACGAACAGCGCGAACGTGATGACTTGGACGATCAGGGTGGCATTAATGCCCATGGCTCACCTCGTTGCTTTGGCCAATGACTGTTGGGACGTTCTTAGCCGACGGGATCAGCCTTGGGGCATCTGGCCGATCAGCGGGTTCGCGAACAGCATCAGCAGCGCCATGGCCACACCGATGATCGCGACAGCGTCAAGCAGGCCGGCGATGATGAACATTCGGGTCTGCAGCATGCCCGCCATTTCCGGCTGACGCGCAGCGCCTTCCAGAAACTTGCCGCCAAGCAGGCCGAAGCCGATGCCGGTGCCCAGCGCGGCGAGGCCGAAAATGAAGCCGATGGCGAGGGCGGTGTTGCCGATGATGAGTTCCATTGTGCTCTCCGGGGTCAGTCTCTTACTGATGTGGAACGGATTGGTTGAATAAACCGCTTAAACAAACTGTTTTAGAACTGTTCTACGAAATTCAGTGATGCTCATCGTCATGGCTTTGATAGGCCATGCCGAGGTAAACGATGGTCAGCGTCATGAAGATGAACGCCTGCAGCGGAACCACCAGCAGGTGGAACACGGCCCAGGCGAACTGCAGCACGCCCTGGCCCAGAATCGCCGCCCAGCCGCTGAAACTGGTGACGTAGTGCCCGATGCTCTCGCTCAGCGTGAACAGCGCGATCAGGATGAAGATCAGCTCGCCGGCGTAGAGGTTGCCGAACAATCGCAGCGCCAGTGACAAGGGCTTGGCGAGCAGCTCGACGAAATTGATGATCAGGTTGAACGGCATCAACCAGGGCCCGAACGGGTGCGTCAGAAACTCCTTGAAGTAGCCGCCGACACCCTTGCCCATCACGCTGTAGATGATGATCAGGAAGAACACCGAGATCGACAGTGCGAAAGTCGCGCTCATGTCGGCCGCCGGCACCACGCGCAGATACTGCGCACCGCCCGCGTGGAAGATCGACGGCAACAGGTCGACCGGAATCAAGTCCATGAAATTCCAAAGGAAAGTCCAGACGAACACGGTCAGCGCCAGCGGCACAACCAGACGCGACTCACCCGGAAATGACTCCTTCACCGCGTTTTCGACGAATTCGACCAGCAACTCGCAGAAATTCTGCAGGCCGGTGGGCACACCTTCCGACGCCGTGGCAGCCGCACGACGGAAGAAGAACAGGAACAGCACACCGAGCACGACCGAAAACAGGATCGTGTCGATATTGAACGTCCAGAATCCCTCACCGACCTGCCAATGCGTCAGGTGATGGGTGATGTATTCGGAAGACGAATGCCCCTGCTCTTCAACTGCCATCGATCCCTAGCCTCGCCCTGCCTTCGTTCGGGTGTGCGCCGCTCAATCCCGCCAGCGCAGCGCCCACAAAAATACCAATCCAGTCAGCCCGTAAGTCGCGATCACCGGCAGAAACACATCTGCGAAGTAACGGATCGCGAACACGAACATCGCCATCACCAGCGCCAGCTTGATCGCCTGGGCGACCACGAAATTGCGCAACATATGCGGCGCATCACCACGGCCGCGCAGAAACACGCGTGCCGCAAAAAAACCGTTGCTGACCACTCCGATCATTCCGCCGCAGAGCGCCGCAAGGCCCTCGTGCGCAGACGCGGCCGCTGTCCATACAGCGCCCGCGGTACCACTGATCAGAACCTGCCAAATTAAGAGGCGGGCCGGCACTCTGCCCATCGTGTGCCCCGCCGTTTGCGATGCCACCCCTGATTCGCTCCGCCTTGGCGGAACGGCCGGCGCGGCTTGCGCGTCTGGCGGCATCCTTCAGTCCATAAAAATGCTCGAGGACAACCCCGAGCGCGGCGCAGGAGTTTACTCAAGCCCGGGAACCGGGTCAACGATACTGATGTCCTAGTCGACCGCCCGAACAAAACTGATTTTTTCGCACTGCATCATTGCTGCCGGGTCAACGACTCGCTCAGCGGTCCAGCGCGCGGTCGAGGAATCGCGCAATGAACGTCTGGGGCAGCAGGCGGCTGCCGGCCGCAAGCCACTTGGACGACTGCCTCGGCAGCACCACCGGGCGCGCCCGCTCGAGACCGCGCAGTGCGTCGTCCACCACGCGATTGGCCGAGGCCACGGCGAAACGCGGCAGGTATTCGCGCATCGTGCCCGCGCCGGAGGTTTCAAAAAACGGGGTGTCGACCGGCCCCGGGCACACGCAAACCACCCGAATGCCGCGCTTTTTGTATTCCGCCCACAAACCGAGCGAGAAATTCAACACGAACGCCTTGGTGGCCGAATACACGCTCATGCGCGGCATCGGCTGAAAGGCCGCCAAGGACGCCACATTGACGATCCCGCCGCGACCAACAGCCAGCATCGGTGGCAGGAAGGCCTCCACCAGATCGACCACCGCTGCGCAGTTGAGCTGCACCATGTCGTACGGGCGGCCGGCTTCCTGCGCATCGAAGGCTCCAAGGTGACCAAAACCGGCATTGTTGATCAGCAGGTCCACATGCATGCCGAGCGCTTCCACCGAATCGGCGATGCGCCGTCCCGGTCGCGGCTGCGTCAGATCGGCCGCGATCACCTCGATGCGGCGGCCATGCCGCTCGCGCAAATGCTCGGCCAGCGCCAACAGCTTTTCCCGCGAGCGGGCCACAAGGATGAGGTCGTAGTTGTCGGCCGCGAGCCGGCGGGCGAATTCCTCGCCGATGCCGCTGGAGGCGCCTGTGACAAGTGCGGTTCGGCCAGTCATGCGTGTTCCGTATTGGACTACACGCTCACGCTAGCACGGGCGCATGAACCGTTCCGTGCGTGGCGGACTCAGCCGATGGACTTCAGAATCCGGTCCAGATCGCCCAGGTCGCGGAAGCCGATGGTGAGCCGGCCCTTGCCGCCGTGCGTCTGGCGAATCTGCACCTTGGTGCCGAGCTTGGCGCCAAGCTCGTTTTCCAGCGCCAACATCGGGCTCGGCATCGGCCGCTTCGGCGGTGCCGGATCGGCGGCCGCCAGCGCCTCGGTCTGACGCACGGACAGGCCTTTTTCGACCACCGTGCGCGCCAGTTCCACCTGGTTTTCCGGCTCTGCACCAAGCAATGCCCGCGCATGACCGAAGCTGAGCTTGCTCTCGCGCACCAGTTCCTGAATTTCTTCCGGCAGATCGAACAGCCGCAGCAGATTGCTCACCGAAACCCGCGACTTGCCGACCGCCACCGCGCACTGTTCGTGCGTGAGCCCGCATTCGTCGATCAGGCGGCGCAGCGCGGCCGCTTCTTCGAGCACGTTGAGGTCGGCGCGCTGGATATTCTCGACCAGCGCCACCGCCATCGCCGACAGTTCGTCGAGCTCACGGATCACAGCCGGCACCGTGGCCATCCCGGCCAGCTTGGCCGCGCGCCAGCGCCGCTCGCCGGCGACGATCTCGTAGCGGCTGGGGCCGATCGGACGCACCACGATCGGCTGCACCACACCCTGCGCCTTGATCGAAGCCGCCAGCGCCTCCAGCGCCTCGGTATCGAAATGGCGGCGCGGCTGGTGCTTGCCGGATTCGAGCTGGGTCACCGGCAGGTCGCGCAGCTCGTCACCGGATTGCGCTTCCGACGGGTTGCCGCTGCTCAGCAGCGCATCGAGGCCACGGCCCAGCCCGCGCTTCTTGACCGCCATCAGAGCGTCCCTCCGAGTCGCATCTGGCCGCCGTCGTGGCGGCGCATCATCTCGCCGGCCAGCGCCAGATAGGCGCGCGCTCCGGAGGAGCTGGCGTCGTAGATCATCGCCGGCAGGCCATGGCTGGGGGCCTCCGCCAGACGGATGTTGCGCGGCACGATGGTGCGGTAGACCTTGTCGCCGAAATGCTGGACGAGCTGGGCGGAGACATCGTTGGCGAGATTGTTGCGCGGGTCGAACATCGTTCTCAGCAGACCCTCGATTTCGAGATTCGGATTGATGACCTTGCGGATCTTGTGGACGGTGTCCATCAGCGCGCTGAGCCCTTCGAGCGCGTAGTACTCGCACTGCATCGGCACCAGCACACCGTCGGCCGCGACCAGGGCATTGACGGTGAGCTTGGACAGCGCCGGCGGACAGTCGAGAATGATGTAGTCGAAGGCCTCGGCCAATTCGGCGAGCGCACTCTTGAGCGCGAAGTCGCCCAGCGGCAGCTCACGCAGCTTGATTTCGGCTTCGGTCATGTCGCCATTGGCCGGGATCAGGCTGATGCCGAGTTCCGGCAGCGGAATCACGGTTTCCAGCGGCGTGGCCTTTTCCAGCAGCAGATCGCGCGCCGTCAGTTCGACCTCGCTCTTGTCGACGCCCACGCCCATCGTCGCATTGCCCTGCGCGTCCAGATCGACCAGCAGCACGCGGCGGCCCATGGAGCCCAGCGAAGCGGCGAGATTGACCGACGACGTGGTCTTGCCGACCCCGCCCTTCTGGTTGGCCACGGCGATGACGCGCGTCATGAGGCGCGCGTCGCCACGACCAGTTGCCGCGCTTCGGCGAGGCCTGGTACGTCCAAACGATGAATGTCGAGAATCTTCACGTCCCCGGGGATGTCCTTGGTTTCACTGTCGCTGAGCTTACCTTTCATCGCCAGCCACTGCCCATCCGCGGCCAGTGCCTTGTCGGTCAGGCGTACGAAATCGGCCAGTGATGCGAAGGCGCGCGAGACCACGGCCGGAAACGGTGCTTCGGCCTCCAGGCCCTCGGCCCGCCCTTCGACGACCTCGACATTGTCCAGGCCCAGCGTGCGCACCGCGTGGCGCATGAAGCGGGCTTTCTTGCCATTGGAATCCAGCACCGTGACCTGCAACTGCGGTCTCGCGATCGCCAGCACGATACCGGGCAGGCCCGCGCCGGCGCCCACGTCGAGCAGGCGCGTGGCCGGCAGCGTGAAGCGCGTTTCACCGCCGCGGATCAGCACCAGCGAATCGAGCAGGTGGCGCGTCACCATCTCCGCCGGGTCGCGCACCGCCGTGAGGTTGTAGGCGCGGTTCCACTTCTCCAGTTCGCCCAGATAGCGCAGCAGTGGTTCCGCCAGCGCGGCGTCTAGCGACAAGGCGGCGAGGCCGCCGTGCAGGACGGTTGCGGATTTCACGGGAGAAAAGCCAACTCAAAAAAATGGCGCGCAGTATAGCCGGCGGCCGATGCGGCCGGGCACCGGCTTTACCGTACGATACGCACAGGCCTCGTCCGCGCAATCCCATGTCCATCACTGTTCGTGACGCCACCGAATCCGACCTGCCGCGCATTCTGGAGATTCTCAACGAGGCCATCGCCAACACCACCGCGGTGTGGTCGTGGACGCCGCTGGACCTTGCGAACCGCCAGGCCTGGCTGGCCGCCCGACGCCAACGCGGCTTCCCGGTGCTGGTGGCCACGGACGAGTCCGGCGTGCTCGGCTATGCCAGCTACGGCCCGTTTCGGGACTGGGACGGCTATGCGCAAACCGTGGAGCATTCGGTCTACGTGGACGCTGCCGCGCGCGGGCGCGGCCTCGGTCGCGGCCTGCTGCAGGCATTGATCATCCGGGCGCAGGAGGCCGGCCTGCACGTAATGATTGGGGGCATCGACGCCAGCAATACGGTATCGATCCGCCTGCACGAATCGCTGGGCTTCAGCGAGACCGCCCGCATGCCGCAGGTGGGACGCAAGTTCGATCGCTGGCTGGATCTGGTGTTTCTGCAGAAACAGCTTTGAGTACGACAGGCGCAAGCCTTCCACCGCCATTCCGGACAGACTGCAGGACTGATCCGGAATCCATGCGACAGTCGGCAACGCCGCTTGGATTCCGGGTTCCCGCGACGCGGGCCCCGGAATGACGGGGTCGAACGAATCAGGCGTCATGTTCCCTGCGTCGCAGCCGCCGACCGTGCAACAACTTGTACGCCGCCGGCAGCACCAGCATCGACAGCAGCGGCGCGCTGATCATGCCGCCGATCATCGGTGCGGCGATGCGCTGCATGATTTCCGAGCCGGTGCCGGCACCCCAGAACATCGGCAGGAGTCCCGCGACGATCACCGCCACCGTCATCGCCTTGGGACGCACGCGCTGTACCGCGCCTTCGATGATCGCGTCGTCGAGTCGGGTCTCGGTCAGCGCTTCCCCGGTCTCGCGGTGTCGCCGCAGGGCCTGATCCAGATAGATCAGCATGATCACGCCGAACTCAGCCGACACGCCGGCCAGGGCGATGAAACCGATCGCGGTGGCCACCGACACGGCATGTCCCAACGCCCAGATCAGCCAGATGCCGCCGACCAGTGCGAACGGCAGCGTACCCATGATCAGCAGCGCCTCGGTCCAGCGCCCGAAGCTCAGATACAGCAGTACGAAGATGATCGCCAAGGTCACGGGGATCACCAGCCGCAGGCGCTGCGCCGCGCGTTCCAGGTACTCGAACTGACCGGCCCAGGCGATCGAATAGCCGGCCGGCAACACGACCTGTGCGGCCACCGCCTGTTTGGCCTCGGCGACGTAGGAGCCCAGATCGCGGTCGCGAATGTCGACGAAAACCGTGCCAGTCGGCCGCGCGTTCTCGCTCTTGATCATCGGCGGGCCGTCGACGATGGCGACCTCGGCGATGCTGCCCAGCGTCAGGGTCTGCCCGTCCGCGGTCAGCACCGGCAGTGATTCCAGTGCTGCCACCGAATCGCGCCATTGGCGCGGGTAGCGCAGATTGATCGGATAGCGTGCTAGGCCCTCCACGGTCTGGCCGATGTTCTGGCCGCCGACCGCCACGGCGACGATCCGGTTGAACTGCGCGATCGACAGACCGTAACGCGCGAGCTGTTCACGATATGGATGCAGTTCGATGTAGCGACCACCATCGACGCGTTCGGCGAAAGCCGACACCGTGCCGTCGATCGGCTTGAGCACACCTTCGATCTCGCCGCCGATACGGTCGATCACCGCCAGATCCGGGCCCGAAATCTTGAGGCCGACCGGCGACTTGATGCCGGTGGCGAGCATGTCGATGCGATTGCGGATCGGCTGGACCCAGACGTTGCCCATGCCCGGAATCTGCAGGGCGGCGTCGAAGGCTTCGATCAGTCCGTGCTGCGTCATGCCGGGCCGCCATTGATCGCGCGGCTTGAGGCGGATGGTGGTTTCGATCATCGTCAACGGCGCCGGATCGGTTGCGGTATCGGCACGGCCGACCTTGCCGAACACGGTTTCGACTTCCGGAAAGGTCTTGAGGATGCGATCGGTCTGCTGCAGGATTTCGGCGGCCTTGCCCGGCGATACGCCCGGCAGCGTGGTCGGCATGTACAGCACGTCGCCTTCATCCAGTGGCGGGATGAACTCCGATCCCAGGCGCGTCATCGGCCATAGCGACAGCAGCAATACCAAGCCGGCCAGGCCCAGCGTCCACCACGGATGGCGCAGCACGCGCAGGATCACCGGCCGATACAGGCGTACCAGCACACGGTTGATCGGATTGGCGGACTCGGGCCGGATGCGGCCGCGCACGAACAACACCATCAGCACCGGCACCAGGGTCACGGACAGGCCGGCGGCGGCCGCCATCGCGTAGGTCTTGGTGTAGGCCAGCGGTGCGAACAGGCGCCCTTCCTGGGCCTGCAAGCTGAACACCGGCACGAAGGACACGGTGATGATCAGCAGGCTGAAGAACAGCGCCGGCCCGACCTCGGCGGCGGCCTCGGCGATGCGTCTGGAATGGTCGCCGTCACTGCCTTCATGCTCGATGCGCTTGTGCGCGTTTTCGATCATCACGATCGCGGCGTCGACCATCGCGCCGATCGCGATCGCAATGCCGCCCAGGCTCATGATGTTGGCGCCAATGCCCTGGTAACGCATCACGATGAAGGCCACCAGCACGCCGACCGGCAGACTCACCACCGCGACCAGCGCCGAGCGCAGATGGAACAGGAAGGCCGCGCAGACGATGGCGACGACGATGAATTCCTCCAGCAGTTTGTGGCCGAGGTTGTCGACGGCGCGGTCGATCAAGGCCGAACGGTCGTAGGTCGGCACGATTTCGACGCCCGCCGGCAGGCTGCCCTGCAGTTGTTCGAGCCTGGCCTTGACCGCGTCGATGGTTTCCACGGCATTGGCACCGTAGCGCATCACGATGACGCCGCCGACGGTCTCGCCCTCGCCATCGAGTTCGGCGATGCCACGCCTCAGTTCCGGTCCGAGGCGGATTTCGGCGACATCCGCCAGGCGCAGCGGCACACCGTCACCGCGCGCACCGAGGCCAATCTGGCGGAAGTCGTCGAGCGAGCGCAGATAGCCGCGCGAGCGCACCATGTATTCGGCTTCGCCGAGTTCGAGGATGGAGCCGCCGGCCTCGCCATTGGCATCGCGCACCGCCTGTATCACCTGATCGACGGTGACGCCGTAGGCGCGCAGCCGGTTCGGATCGACCACGATCTGGTACTGGCGGTTGAAGCCGCCGAGCGTCGCCACCTCCGAAACGTTCGGCAGGCTCTTGAGTTCGTACTTGAGGAACCAGTCCTGCAGGCTGCGCAACTGCGAGAGGTCGTGCTGGCCGCTGCGATCCACCAGCGCATATTCGTAGACCCAGCCCACGCCGGTGGCGTCCGGCCCCAGCGACGCCCGGGCGCCGTCCGGAAGCTCCCCCTGAATCTGTGACAGGTACTCCAGCACGCGCGAACGCGCCCAGTACAGGTCCACGCCGTCCTCGAACAGCACGTAGACGAAGGATTCGCCGAACATCGAATAGCCGCGCACGGTTTTGGCGTAGGGCACCGACAACATCGTCGTGGTCAAGGGATAGGTGAGCTGATCCTCGACCAGTTGCGGGGCCTGGCCCGGCCAAGTGGTGCGCACGATCACCTGCACGTCCGACAGGTCGGGAAGCGCATCGAGCGGCGTGGTTCGCACCGCCCACACGCCCCAGGCCACCGCCAGCGCCGTTGCCAGCAACACCAGGAAACGGTTGTGAATGCTCCAATGGATCAGGCGCGCGATCATGGGTTTTGCCCGTGAGGCGTGTCTTGGTCCATGCGTGCATAGGCGCCTTGCAGGCTCGCCTCCGAATCGATCAGGAATTGACCCGAGACGACGACCTGTTGAGCTTCTTCAAGCCCGTCCGCGATCACCGTGCGGCCCAGGCGCTCCGGGCCCAGTGCCACGGACACGGGCCGGAAGCGGCCTGCGCCCTCGGCGACGATCACGGTGTTGCGCGAGCCGGTTCGGATCAGGGCTTCGCTCGGCACCGTCAATACCTCGCGACGCGCCCCGCCGAACAGCGTTACGTCCACATACATGCCGGGCCGCAGCAGACCGTCCGGATTGTCGAACACCAGCCGCGCACGCACGGTGCGGCTGGCGGCGTCCACCGTCGGATACAGATAGTCGACCTCGCCTTCCAGCAGCCCCCCGGTGCGGCCGCGCAACTGCACCTCGGCCGGGCGCCCCTGCGCGATCCAGTCGGCCTGGGCCTCCGGGATATCGGCATACACCCAGATGCGCGAGAGGTCGGCGATGCGCATCAGCGGCATGCCGGGCCCGATCTGGCGGCCTTCGTGGGCATCGAGATCGATCACCACGCCGTCGATCGGCGAGACCAGAGACAGCTCGCGTTCGGCGGTGCCACGCCGCCGCACGCCGTCGACCTGAGCCTCGGTGGCGCCGAGCAGCCGCAGACGTTGGCGCGAGGCCTCGGCGAGCGCGGCGTCGCCGGCCCGCAGCGCCAACACGTACTCCTGCTGTGCCGCGTACAGCGCCGGCGAATAGACGCCGGCGACGCGCTCGCCGCGCCGCACCGTCGCGCCGACGGTATGCACGGTCTGAGATTCGATCCAGCCCGAGGCGCGACTCTCGATGACGCGAATGCGTCGCTCGTCGATCGCGACGCTGCCCACGGTATCGATGCGCTGCCAGAACGTGCCACGCTCGACCGGCGCGCTGCGCACACCCAGATTCTGGGCCATGCGCGGATCGATACTGACGATGCCCTCGCCACGATCGGCCTGCCGGTACTTGGGCACCAGCGCCATGTCCATGAACGGTGAGGGCCCGGGTTCGTCGAAATGCACCTCCGGCTTCATCGGGTCGTACCAGTACAGCACCTCGCGTGCGTCCGCAGCCGAGGCCGCGGGCGGGGACTCGGCGTCGGAGGCCTTCGGCGTACGTGCATACCAGATGCCGCCGGCCGCCACCGCGATGATCAGCAGTGATGCGGCGATCAGACTTGCCCTGTTCATTCGGATTCTCCGGCGGCGAGCCATTGCAGGCTGGCCGTTTTGTTCAATTTCTGGGTCTGCAGACTCAGGCGTTGCAGACGAAGCTCCAGCACCGTGCGGCGCGCATCGAAGACCACGCTCAAATCACCGTTGCCGGCGCGGTAATCCGCCAGCGCGGCGTCCGTGCGGCGCTGTGCCAGCGGCAGCAGCGTGTCGTCGTAGCGCTGCAGGCGTTCGCCAAGGCGGGTCCATTCGCGGTAGTCCGATGCGGCCTGCGCGCGCAGCCGCCGCAGGCGGTCCTCACGACTGGCCGACTGTCCGGCCAGCCGTTCGCGGGCGGCGGCCAGCTCGCGGTCCTGGCGCCGGCTGGCGCCGACCCAGGGCAGATCGATACCGACCTCCACGCTGATCATGTCGTCGTACGGCTGGCGGTAGGCATAGCCGGCCTGCACCCGCCAATCGGGCTTGTTCTGCGCCTGCGCGAGTTCGATCTGCGTCTGCGCCAGCGCCTGCAGCCGGTCTTCGCCGCGGATCTCCGGATGTGCCGCAAGACCGTCCAGCAAGCGGTCCAGTGATGGCGGAGCCCTCAGGGTCGGCGCGCTGTCGGGCAGCGCCTCCTGCGCCGCCTCGTCCCCGATCCAGCGCGCCAGACGCGCCCGATCGACGGCCTGTTGCTGTTCGAGCTCCGCGATCCGGTCACGCATTCGTTCAAGGTCCAGGCTGGCCGCGAGCACCGTGGTCTGCTCGCCCTGGCCGCTGCGAAAGCCGATCGTCGCGGTGTCCTGCTGATGTCGGCTTTGCGCGGTTAGCTGACGCATCAACGCCAGCGCGCGTGCGCCGCTCCAGACCGCGATCCAGGCCTGTGCCACATCCCGATCGATGCGTCGCCTCAAGGCCTGGTAGCGGACTTCTCCCAGCGCGGCCGTGTCCTGCTCGCGCTGCGAGGCAAGTTCGCGCTTGGCGGCATTGGGCACGGCCTGACGAATCCCGATTCGCGTCATGCTCATGCGTTCGGCGTCGTCGCGATACGGGTTGGGATCGGACAGGCTGAGGTTGCTCAGACCCAGGTTCAGTTCCGGCGCCGGCAGTTGCGCCGCCGAGACGGCGCGCTCGCGGGCCGCATTGATGCCGGCACGCTGCGCCAACAACGCAGGCTGCTGCGCGAGTGCCAAGCGCTGTGCCTGTTCAAGCCTCAGCGTCGGCGCGGCCGCCGCCGGCGGTGCGAACGCGATCAGGATCAAGGCCCACGCCGCAACGAGGGTGCTTGCCATTCGAAACATGGATGTCTCCGCAAGAACGGACGGATCGCGAGCCCGGAACTAGTCCGGCGTCGCGACTCGGTGAACGCTTAACTTGCGGAGCGGATCGGAGGTCGGAGTCGGGGCGCCTGCGGCAGCAGGCTCGAAATCGGCAAGGGCGCGACAACCGGGGCGGCGCCCGGACCGATGGGTGCAGCGGCCGAGGGCGCCATCGGCAAGGCCGCCGAGGTACAGCCGCTGGGGCAGTGGCAGGCGCTGGTCTGGCAGCACGGCAAAAGCTCGTCGCCCGCGTCGGCCGTCATGCCGTCGTGGCAATGCTCGCCGGACATGCCGCTGGGCTCGGGCGTGCTGGCGGCCGGCAGCATCGGCGGCATGGCCACGGACGCGTAGGCCTGTCCGCACAGTGCGAACATCAGCAGAACCATGGCGCCGAGACGAATCATCGGTGCCATTGTAGCCGCAAGCGGCGCCCGCTATTCGACCAGCTGCTGTTCGCTGATCTTTTGCGCCGCGATCTCCTCCTCGTGAAACGGATAATGCAGCCAGCGCTTCTGCGAATAGGCCTCGGTGAAGTCGGCGTAGTGCGGACTCGCCGGATCGGTCGATTCGGAATAGGTGACGAAACCTTCTGCGTGCACGCCGCCGGCCTCCCAGGTCACGGCCTGGATGTAGCTGTTGCCGTAGTCGATGCGGTAGCCGTCACTGCTCAGGCCCTGATCGCTGACGATCGTGAAGGCACCCTCGGTGCCGATGCCGCCGAAGATCGGAATGTCGCCGTTGACGCCGGACCGCTGGATCGCGCCCAGCGAAGCATCCAGGTCCAGCCCCAAGTCCTGAATCTGGCTTTGGGCATCGCTCAGGGCGCTGCGTACACCGCTGCTCGACGTATTGAGATCGCGCGGCGTATTGACCGGGTCGTCGATATCGAACGGTGTGGACCAGAGCTGGCTGGCACCGGCGGCAGCGCGCCAGAACTGGCGCCACACATGCGCGCCGGTGGACGTCAGCGTGGCGCGGCTGTCCCAGCCCTCGATCGCCGCGCAGGCCGCGCTGGTGTCATTGAGGCCGGCGCTCGGACACAGCTCCTCCAGAACCGAATCGCGTGCCAGCTCGGCGCTGTAGACATCGGCGGACAGCACCACGTCCTTGAGGGTTTCAAGGTCGAACTTGTCGCCGGCGCGGCCGTCGGTGCCGGCCAGACGTCGCTGCACCTGAAGTATGCCCAGACGCGTGCGCAGCGACCGCGCCGTGCCCTCGTCACCGATGATCGCGGCGAAACCGGTCACCGGCTCGGCCGGATTGCTGAGCCAGTAGCTGTCGTTGAAATTGCCGACCCAGTCGGCGCGTTGCAGCGTCGGCAGATGCGAGGGGCCGAAGATGCCGGGTGCCGGCGCGTCCTCGTCGTTCAGCCAGGCGCATTCGGAGCGATTGCCCTGCAACAGCGGCAGGCCCGGCACCAGGCTGGCGACCACGGGCGACAGCAGCGGTGCCTTGCAGTCGTCGACGAGATCGTCGGGCGTGTTCGGCACCACCGTGATGTCGCCGTAATAGGCGTCCTGACCCGGCCCGGTGGCCACGGTATTGACCCAGGGCACGCCGAGGATTTCGCCGTGCAGGCGTTTGAATTCGTCCAGCGACTGCGCGCGGTTCCAGGCGAAGAACTGCGGCAGCAGGCGGTCGTTCTCGGCATTGGCGTCACGCATCGTGAAGGCGCGCGTGCGGTCCCAGCCCAGGATCGGAATACCGGCCACCTTGAGTTCCAGCATCGGCCCGTACTCCGAGCGATACAGGGTGCGCGATTCCTCGCTGAGGCTGCCATCGGATTCCAGCACCTGAATCGTCATCGGCACGGCCTGCATGTCGTGCAGCTGCCCGTCCACGAAATACTGCTTGGGATTGAGCGGATTGACCGGCAGTTCGTACAGGGTGAAGCGGTAGGCGGTGGACACTGTATGCGTCCATGCAAGGTGGTCGTTGAAACCGATCAGCACCGCCGGCACGCCGTACAGGGCCCCGCCCATGATGTTGAGGCTGCCGGGAATCGTGAGATGCACGGCGTACAGGCGTTCGGTACCGGTCCACGGGAAGTGCGGATTGCCGAACAGCATCGACTGGCCGCTGGCCGTCGCCTCGGGGCCGAAGGCGTACATGTTGCTGCCGAACGGGAACGGGCCGCGCAGCGGGTACGGCAGGTCGTCGCGGCTGATCGTGCCGTCGGCCAGCGCGCGCCGGATCGCGGTCGGATTCACGCTGTCGTCGGCGCCACTCAGCGGTGGTGGCTCTGCGGCCGCGATCTCGTTGGACAGCGCGGTGGCACTGGCCAGCACCGACAGGCGGAAATAGCGGCGGTAGATGTCGTCGGCCCCGATCTCGGCCATCCAGCCAGCGTCGCGACAACTTGCATGGCGCCCCGGATGCTCGCCGGACCGAAGCTCGCGCACATAGCGGTTGATGCCGGCGGCGAAGCCGGTGGTGGCGTCGCGGATGTCCTGGCTGGCCTTGGTACGCAGATTCTCGACCACCGCGTCCGTTGCCATCAGTGTCCAGAAGAAGTCGCTGTCGACGTTGTTGTTGGTGACGCCGGCTGCCGGAATGCTGTAGCTGCCGTCGCGCCCGAACCAGCGCGCGCGTTCACCGCGGATCGTCAGCAAGTCTTCGAGAATCACGCAGAGATTGTCCTCGGCGAAGGCATAACCGTAGCCGTAACCGAGGCTACCGTAGTCATCGGCCTTGATGTGCGGAATGCCGTAGGTGGTGCGGGTCACGGTGGCGTCGTAGGTTCCGCCGGATTCGGCGTCTGCGTCACCTGAGCCCGGTGATCCGCCGCAGGCGGACAACAGCAGAATGGCCACGAATGTGGCGGCCCCAGTCAATCGCATGATCTCCTCCTTGATTTATCGTCCTGCTCGTAAACAGGCGCATCTGACGTGCGTGCCGGGACGTTAGCACGCGCGGTCAGACAGAAAAACCAATGGCGCTCGTCGTTTCAGAACGGGCGCACGAGAGCAGGGACGGGTATACAGATGAACGGCACGTGGACACGGGTGGTACTGACGCTGGGCCTGGCGGCTCTCGGCGGCTGCGGCAGCAGCCCGGCCCCCAGCGGCGACGGTGGCGGCAGCGGATCGGGTACCGGCTTCAAGACCTTCGAGGTCTGCGGTACCAATGAGGAAGTCCGCGATCAGGCCCTGATCGCCTTCTTCGATGCACGCGAAGGCGACACCATCGAGTTCTGCGAAGGCGAGTTCAGCATTTCCACCGGCCTGATCCTGCACGGCAAGCGCGGCATCACGATCAAGGGCCAGGGCATGGACAAGACCATCCTGGACTTCACCGAAAGCGACAGCGCGGAAGGCTTGAACATTTCGCACAGCGACGGCATCACCCTGCTGGGCTTCACCGTGCGCGACACCCCCGGCAATGCGATCCGCGTGTTCCGCTCCGAGTACGTCACCTTCCGCCAGATTCGTGCGCTGTGGAGCGGCTACGACACCTGCGACACCGATCCCGAGGCCGACGACTCCTGTGCCCATCATGGTGCCTACGGTCTGTATCCGGTGGAATCACGCTACGTGCTGATCGAGGACTCCGAGTCCTACGGCGCTTCGGACGCCGGCATCTACGTGGGCCAGACCAGCGACGTGATCGTGCGGCGCACGCGTGCCGAGTACAACGTGGCCGGCTTCGAGTTCGAGAACACCTATCGCGCCGTGTTCGAGGACAACATCGCCACCAACAATACCGGCGGCTTCCTGGTGTTCGACCTGCCGAACCTGGCGCAGTACAGCGCCAAGAACATCATTCGCAACAACCAGTCGTACAACAACAATACCGACAACTTCGCGCCGATCGGCAACATCGTGGGCATCGTGCCGCGCGGCACCGGCATGCTGTTGCTGGCCACCGATCAGCTCGAGGTCTATGGCAACGAGGTCAACGACCACGACACGCTGGGCATCGCCATCGTCAACTATGCGCTGGCCGACCCGAACCAGCCCGACCAGAAGTACGACTTCTTCCCGGAAGGCATCCACATTCATGGCAACAGCTTCCGCGACAACGGCACCAATATCCAGCTGCCGAGCGCCGATCGCGGCGCATCCTCGCTGCTGCCGCTGCTGCTCAAGCTCAAGAACCTGGGCCGCTCGGCCCACATCACCTGGGATGGCGCGGTCGATGCGCCCAATGGCTGCACCCAGATTCCGGTGGACGCCGACGGCATCCCGCTGACCGAACCGAACCCGAATGAAACACGCCCCGAACCGCGCGTGGACGAACGCGGTCGACCGAATTTCATGGGTTCCGATCCCGAACCGGAATGCAAGTGGACCGAATGGAAGTTCGCCGAGGGCGAGGATGAGCCGAAGCTGCCGGAAAACGGCCTGTGCATCGAGGACGACAACATCTTCGAAAATACCCAGCCGCTCGGCAATCTCACCACCACCGACTTCCTCAACGCCAATCTCACCTCGTCGGCCACCGCCCAGCTGGTGATCGACCTGCTCAAGCCGGCGACCACCAGCCTGGAACCGCATCGCTGCCAACTGCCCAAGCGCGCCGATCCCGATCTGGGGCTGCCGTTCGTGCCCAGCGCCGATTCGGACAGCGCGCGACCCAGCGATTCGGAAGTCAGCAAGGCCTGCAACGGCGGCCCGTCCGGTGAGCCGAACTTCGCGGCCGCGGCCGAGTACAACTGCCCGGACCTGGCGCAGTACGGCCTGTTCGCGGACGACGAAGACCCGCGCAGCGGCGCCAATGGCGGTGTCCTCTACGATCTGACCACGCCGCTGTTCTCGGACTACGCGAACAAGCACCGTTTCGTGTTCCTGCCGCCCGGCAAGGCGGCGAAATACCAGGACCATCATGACGGCATCACCGCCACGCTGGACTTCCCGGTCGGCACGAT
This sequence comes from Gammaproteobacteria bacterium, assembly GCA_022599775.1. Taxonomy (GTDB): domain Bacteria; phylum Pseudomonadota; class Gammaproteobacteria; order Nevskiales; family Nevskiaceae; genus Banduia. The sequence continues at coordinate 29,443 of JAHZLQ010000073.1, read as the reverse complement.
CATCGCCAAGACCTTCTCGTTCCTGGACGGCGCCGACGAGCACATCATCGAAACCCGCCTGCTGATCAAGCGCGAAACCGAAACCGGCATCAGCTGGATCGGCCTGCCCTATATCTGGCAGGACGAAGGCGGCAAGCGCGTGGCCAAGCTCACGGTCGAAGGCGGCTCCGCCAACGTGCACTACAACTTCGACGATCCGGACCCCGACGTGGACGCCCACTACGAAGGCCAGGTCGAGCGCTACGGCATTCCGGCCGCGATGAACTGCATCTCCTGCCACGGCGGTGATGATCGCGAACCCGGCTCCGCGCCGATCGGTCCCAAGCCGCGCCTGATGAACCGCGACATGGATTACGGCGACGAAGGCGTGATGAACCAGCTGGTCTACTGGCAGATGCACGGCCTGCTCGAAGGCCTGCCGGCCAATCTCGACGACGTGGAACGCCTGCCGCGCTGGAACGTGCCGGGCGACACCGGCGAGCTGCCGGACAGCGAGGCCGACATCCACCTGCGCGTGCGTGCCTACCTTGAAACCAATTGCGCGCACTGTCACAACTCGCACGGCGGCGCCAGCAATTCGGGCCTGTACCTCGACAGCTTCCGCACCGTCGACAACCGCTACGGCATCTGCAAGAAGCCGGTCGCGGCCGGCAAGGGTTCCGGCGGGCGGCTCTACGACATCGTGCCCGAATCGGCGAACGACTCGATCCTGCCGTTCCGTGTCGGCTCGACCGAAGCCGGCGTGCGCATGCCGCCGATCGCGCGCACCGTACCGCACGGCGAGGCCGTGGCCCTGATCCAGCAGTGGATCGACACGGTACTTCCGACCGACGACACCGAAGACGCGGACGTCTGCACAGGACCGCTTTCGGGCTTCTGAGTTTGGGGCGTAGACTCCTCCGGTACAGGGCGAAGATCCTGTACCGGAGGAGACTATGACAAGGACAGTTGCCGGCCGCGCCAGCGTGGCCATCGTTTCAAGCTTTTCGATGGGCGTGCTGCTCAGTGCCTGCAGTGGTGGCGGAGGAGGCTCGGACGACGAAGGCGTCGATCTCGACGCGCTCAAGACCGAAATCACCGTGACCCGCGAGGCCTGTACCCCGTTCGGCGCACCGCCACGGCCTTTGCAGGCGACCAACGCCTTGTTCCAGCCTACCTGCATCACCGGTGGCGAGCGCATGGCGGACTGGACGGACGCCGAGGGAACGATCCGCACTGCCTGTCTCTACGAACCCGCGCAGGCCTCCACCGATGCCCCGTTGCCACTGGTGGTCTACCTGCACCCTTCGATATTCGGTCCCGACATTTCGCTGGCGTTCAACAACGTGCGCGGCGGGCTCGAAACCGCCGATCTCAGCGGTGACCCGGAACGCCCGGGTTTCATCATGCTGGCGCCCTACGGTCGCGTTACCGAGCGCTATTACCCGTTCCCGGATGATGGCCTCACACCGGGCTGGGACAACTGGTACCGGCAGCTGCTACCGGATCGAGCCAGCCGCAGCGTCAACGGCGAAGCCTGGCCGGTCAATGTCGATGTCGCCGCCATCGATCACTTTCTCGACGCGGCTCTTGCCAGCGGCAAGGTCGATACCGACCGCATCTACCTCATGGGCTGGTCCAACGGCTCGGCGATGGCCGTGCTCTACGCCCTCAACCGACCCGAGATCGCGGCCGCCGCCGTGTATTCCTCGCCGGATCCGTTTGAAGCGTTCAATGATCCCTGCGTGCAGCTTCCGGTACCGGATGCGCCCAAGGACGACACCGAGCTTCAGGTATTCAACGCCGGCCTGCCGATCTTCCACATCCACAACGACTGCGATCTGGCCGGCCTGTGCCCGAACGGGCTCTATCTCAAGCAGACCGTGCTCGGCACCGGCGTAGCCGACTTCACGAATCAGATCATCAATACGGCGCTCAATCCGGTGGATGCCTGCGTCGACGCCTGCGGCACCGATCCGTTGGCGGACTACGCCAGTCTCAGCGAGATTCCGGGTTATCTCGGCAATCTGCCGGGTTACACGGTGGGGCTCGCCAACCACCTGCGCTGGCCGATCGGCTATACCGACTCGATGTATGCCTTCCTGCGGGATCATCCGAAGCACTGAACGCAAACAGCCCCTCCGCCGCATGCGGCGGAGGGGCTGGGTGACGGCGTGGATGCGGCCGTTTACGGCTTCTTCAGCGCCTCGACCTGAATCTGCAATTCCACACCGGTACCCGAGGACGCGCCGTAGTCCATGCCGAAGTCGGTGCGGTCGAAGCTCGCCGTGGCGTCCGCACCGCAGACCTCCACCTTGAGCATCGGATGCTCGATGCACTTGAAGGAATTGATCTTCAACGGCACCGGTTTGCTCACGCCGAGCATCGTCAGTTCACCGTCGACAGCCACCGGCGTCGCACCGTCGAAACTGATCTCGCCGCTATAGGTAATCGTCGGGTATTCGGCAACATTGAAGAAATCCTCGCCGCGCGCATGCTCGTTCATCTTCTCGTGACCGAAATCGACGGTCGAGGCGTCGATCGTAATGTCGACGCTGCCCGTGGCGGCCGCGGTGTCGAGCATCACGCTGCCGCTGGTCTTGTTGAACTTGCCACGCCAGAACGAAATGCCCATGTGCGGCGCGGTGAAGCTGGGATAGGTGTGATTCGACTCGATCACATATTCGGTCGGGGCGGCCTGGGCGAGACCGGCGGTGGCAAGCAGCACGGCGCTGAGGCCGAAGGTGAAGGCACGAAACATGTTGAACTCCTCGATGGGACGATTTTGACCGGGGGTGAAAGCAGCGTGGTATGCCTCAGTCGGCAGTGGCCACGACGCGGAAATTGATGACGACCTCGTCTTCAAGCACTTCGTTCCAGTCGGGGTCACCGATGGAATAGGCCTTGCGCGACAGCGTCAAGGCGCCTTCGAATACCTGTGCGTCACCATCGGCCTCGGTGCTGAAACGAATGTCGCGGGCTTCGGTGCGGCCCTTGAGCGTGAAGTCGCCATGCGCGATGAAGCCGCCTTGGGCGTCGGCACTCACCGAGGTCGAGACGAAACTGGCCTGTGGATACTGCTCCGTCGCCAGCCATTCAGGCTTGCGCACCTCGGCGTTGTAGTCCTCATCACCGATGTCGAAGCTCGCCGTATCCACGGTGATCCGTGCGCTCGAATTCTGCGGCGCGGCCGGATCGAACTGGATGTGGCCTTCGAAACGATCGAAGCGGGCGCTGACCGGAACGCCCATCTGCTTGAAGCGCGCACTGATCTCGCTGTCGTCCGCGCTCACGGTCCACAGCCCGGCCGCGTAGCCCAGGGTGATCATGCCGGCGGTGCTCAACACCAGCAGGCGCAGGCCGTACAGCATCGAAGCCGGGTAGTAACGCATCGCAGGACTCCTCGTGTGCTTTTAGCCACCGCGCCCGACGCGGAACATCCGCATCAGGGTGCCGTCATGGTCGATGAATTGATGCTTGATCGCAGCAGCCGCATGAACCACCACCAGCGCCACCAGCGTGAACGCCAGAATTTCATGCACTTCGACCAGAACCTCGGCGACGGCCTTGTTCTTGTCGAGCAGATCCGGCAACGGAATGACACCGAAATACACCACCTTGAAACCGCTGGCCGAACTCATCAACCAGCCGCTGAGCGGAATCACGAACATCAGCAGGTACAGGCCGCCGTGGCTGATGTGGGCCGCGAAGCGCTGCCAGACCGGCATGCCGGGCGGCAAGGGCGGCGGGCGGTGCGTGATGCGCCAGATGCCGCGGATCAGCACCAGCAGGAACACCGACACACCGATCCATTTGTGCCAGCTGTAGAGCTTGAGCTTCTGCGGCGAAAACGGCAGATCGTGCATGTACAGGCCGAGCCCGAAGCCGCCGAAAATCAGCACCGCCAGCAGCCAGTGCAGGGCGATCGCGGTGCGAGTGTAGCGGGGCTCGGCGTTCATCGGGGATACGCAGCGCAGACAACGCGCTTCCGGTTCTTGGGGGCGCCGTCACTATAGATTCGCGCTGCCAGGGAGACCAGCCGAAGCTTTCGATCAAACCGATCGGCCTGATGAATCGGTCGGTCGACGATCAGGGGCCGGACGCTATCGCATCGCGTAGGCCGCGCGAACCAGGCGCGCCATGAAGCGCTCGCGCAGCCCGGCCGGTCGGGTCATATCCAGATGATCCAGCGCGAAGACCAGGTCCTCGCGATCCGGCGGCGCCGGTGCCAGCAGCGCACCGAGCAGCCGCAGGCGTCCGCCCCAGCTGGCGCCGGCCGACTTGAGCCGACCCAGCGTCGCGATCAGATCGATCTCCCGATCCTTGAGGTCGCTGCCGAACGGCAGCTTCGGCAGCGCACCGCCATCAATGAAGCTCTGCACGGCAGCGGTGATCGCCTGGGGTGTGTTGTTGCGGGCGCTGTCCGGAACACGATAGTCGCGCGGCAGCTTGCCGGCCGCCCGGGCCGCATCGGCCAGTTCGTCCTGAAAACGGCTGTCGGCGATCGCGATCAGCGCTTCGATGCATTCGCGATCGGTCTTGCCACGCAGATCGGCGGCACCGTATTCGGTGATGACGATGTCACGCAGATGACGCGGGATCGTGGCGTGCGCGTACTCCCAGACGATGTTGGACTCGGCCGTCTTGCCCTCGCCGTGCGTCGAACGCAGCAACAGGATCGAGCGACCGTCCTCGAGCTGATGCGCCATCGACACGAAGTTGTACTGCCCGCCCACGCCGGAAATGACCTGCCCGTCCTTGAGCTGATCGGATACCGCCGCACCCAGCAGAGTGACCTTCATCGCGATGTTGATGAAGCGCGCGGCCTGGCGTTGCAGGCGTTCGAGTTCGTAGTGCGTGAAGATACGATTGACCTCGGCCACCGAGGTCATGCCCACCAGCGCGCGCCGGGGCTCGTCCAGCATCTGCAGCCTTCGGTAGAAATCGGCCGGGCCGATGAAGAAGGCGCCGTGCATGCTGGCGCCGTGACGCAGCCCCTCGCCGATCGCGCTGCGGTTGAGCGCGGCGCGCACCTCGGGATCGTCCAGCGCATTGTCGACCACATGACCATCCGGCAGGCGCAGCTGCGGGCCGCTGCCGACCAGCCCGGTGCGGGCCAGGCCCACGTCCTGCAGCCATTCGATGTAGGCCGACGACAGGCGCTTGTCGAGCGCACCCATGGCCCACAGCCTGTCGTAGAGATCCGGCGGTAGATGGTCGGGATCGGCGCCGTCGTTGACCAGCCGTTGCAGCGTCGCATCTTCGTAGACGCGGCGTCGCACGATACCGTCCTCGAACAGGGCGAACAATGGATTGGAGATCAGTTCACTGGCGACGTACAGACCCTTGCCAAAGCGGTCGACGCCGCCCACCGGTTCGACCAGCGGCCCCGGTTGCAGCGCCGCCAGCAACTTGCGATAGGTCGCGTTGTCGGATTCGCGCAGGCGCAGGCCATGGCAGGCGGCGTCGCCGAGGTTGCCGATACCGACCTGCAAGGTGCCGCCGTCACGCACCAGTGCCGAGGCACGCACACCGATCGCGTAGTCGATCGCGGAGATCGGTGCGTGCGGAACCGCGAACGGCGCATGATCGAGCGAGGGCGCGTCGAGCACGATATCGAAGTCCGATTCCGTCACCTCGGCATCGCCGCCGAACCACGGCATCTCGCGATTGATCTGCGCCACCGCCAGCCAAGGCCATTCGACATCCTTGAGCATCGGCACGATCTGCAGGGTCACGTCCGGATTGCTGGACAGGCTCAGGCGTCGCCGGCCTTCGTCCTCGCGCAGCGAGACCGCCTGCATCAGCAGGTTCACGCCGCGCGACAGCATGTCCCGCGCCACATGGGTGTAGTTGCTGCTGATGTAGTTCTGCTGCCCCACCGGATTGTGCAGTCGCGCACCGCTCTTGACGTAGAACTCGACGACGCGAACGTTCGGCGGCAGAGACTGCGCCTCCAGCGCATCGAGATAGTCCAGCCTCGGATAGTCGCCCCACACGCGCTCGCGGATCGGCCGCAGCACGCGCTCTTCCAGATCGGACGCGCCACGCGGCGGGTTCAGCGACAGTGCGGTGATGATGTCCAGCGAGATCGTCGGGTCTTCCACCGCCCGTTGATACAGGGCGTTGAGCAGCGCATTCGGCTTGCCGATGCCCAGCGGCGTGCCCACCACCAGGCGCTTGCCGAGCCGCCGCAGAATGTCCGCAACCGCCTCGCTGGCATGAGATGTCACCAGCGTATTGCTGGCCCGTGCATTCCGTGTGCCCATTGCTCGCCCCGTGCGTGTCTGATTCTTTTCGCTTCTCAGCTTAACGATCACGGCTGAACCTTTGCGGACAGCCACCAAGACCACCACAGCGGCCCTGGGGTTTGCCCGAGACTGGGAATGATCCCAGATGGCAGAACGCAGCGGCCGGCCTACGCTGGGCGCCCCATTTGCTCCGGGTCGCCGACGTGGCCGTGAACGCCCTGTCCTCAAGCACAATCGAGTCTGCCGTACCGCCGCACGCGCTGTCCGGCTTCGGACTGGACACCACCGAGCTCGGCGATCAGATCGGCGCCCTGCTGGCACAGGATCCGGAAGGCGGCACCGCCAGCCTGCGCGAATCGCTGGAAACCCTGCCGGAAGCCGACCGCGCGCGGCTGGCCCAATCGCTGGTCGACACGCTCGACGAAGACGCCATCAGCGCCCTGCAAGCCACGTCCGAGGGACGTGCGGCCCTGGCCGGCACCTTGCGCAGCGCCGCCGACGAAGGCGGCGGTGCCGACCCGCGGGCCGCCGCCAACCTATCCGCTGAGAAACGCGAACTGCTGCTCGACCTCACCCAGATCGGCCTTGGCGTTGTCGGCATCTTCGATCCCACGCCGATTTCGGATGGCGCCAGCCTGGCGATCTCGGTGGCACGCGGCGACTGGTTCGGCGCCGTGATCGACGGCGTCAGCATGATTCCGTATGCCGGCGACCTCGCCAAGATCGGCAAGCTCGGCAAATTCGCCGACACCGTGGACAGCGCCGTGGACCTGGCGCGCGGTGACGCGGCGTTTGCCGAAGCGCTGCGCCCGGCACTCGGCGGCCTCGACGAGGCCCTCAAGGCCGTGCCGATCGACGAGTTGCCGGCGGCGGTGCGCGAGCCCCTGGAAAGCATGCGCGGCCGTCTCGACGAGTTCTTCGACGCCACCGCCGACGGCAGCCACGCGCTCGATGGTCTTCGCCTGGAAACCGGCGCCGCCGGCGACAACGTGTTCCGCTGGGAACTCAATGCGGACGGCCGGCCGGTGCACGCGGAGGCCGAGCTTTCGGAGGTCTTCGACAAGGCACCGCGCAGCTCCGCCGAAACCCGGGCGCAGGGCGATGTCGCCGATCTCGGCCGCAGCGATGACGCCGGCGGCCATGTGTTCGGCCATCGCTTCACCCTCGATCAGGGCGAACGCAACATGTTTCCGCAGAACGCCCAGTTCAATAACAGCGCCTATCGCGTGCTGGAGAACGAATGGGCGGCCTGGGCCGACAGCGGCAAGCGCGTCGACATCGAGATCGACTTCAGGGATTTCGACGGCGTGCGTCCGCAATCGCTGGACGTGAGTTACGAGGTAGTGGACCCGGCGAACGGCGACGTCGTTTACGATAACTACGTTCGTTTCGAGAACGAGGCCGAACAGCAGTTCGAACGCGTTTCCACGAGCGACATCAACGAGAACTACTGACGTGAGCACGGTCGAGACGATGGATCGGAACGAAGCCACCCTGCAACTGGCGCGCGCGATTGCCGCCGACACCAAGCTCGGCGCCCTGCCCTGGGACGACTTGGTGCTGGTCGCCCGCTTCGGCGATGGCGTCAGCAACGTCAACGGATTTGCCTATCAGGCTGGTGGCGCCTCGCGGCCGGCGGCGCCTCGCGGCGCGGCGGTGCTCGATGCCTTCATCGACTTGCGCGCCGCGACGGCGGTCGACGACCAGGCGGACTGGATCGCCTGCAAGCTGCACGTTCGCCGTGCCGGCGGCAAGCTGTCGCTGGATTTCGAGTACGAACAGCCGGATCGCTGGAAGATTTCACCGGCGAACGTGAGGCAGATGAGCGAGGCATTGCGCCCGGCAGGTTGACCGATCAAGCGCGCGCCCCGCGCTACAGATACGGCGAGAACAGCCAGCAGGCGGCATCGCGCAGGCGTTTCGGGAACGGCCGCCGTTCGAGTTCTTCCACCGTGGCCACGCGTGAACGCGTCATCACGGTCTTGCAGTAGTCGACGAATTCGCCGGCGAGCTGTGCATCGAACAGTTCCACGCCGAGTTCGAAGTTCAGCCGCAGGCTGCGCGCATCCAGGTTCGCCGAGCCCACCAGCGCATAGCTGCCGTCGGCCACGAACAGCTTGGAGTGCGCGAACGGCGCCGGCTGATACCAGACCAGAAATCCACGGCGCAGCATCGATGCCAGCACGTGCCGCACCGCGTAGTGGACGAAGCGCAGATTGCCGCGCTCCGGCAGGATCAGATGCACGCGCACGCCGCGCAACGCGGCGCCGTGCAGGGCGGCTTCGAGTTCTCGCGGCGGCAGGAAGTACGGCGTCATGATGTAGATGTCGTGGCGCGCGCTGGCGATCGCCGCCTGCATCACCAGACTCAGATGGTCCATGTCCTCATTGGGGCCATCGGTGATCACACGCGCGATCGTGGTACCGGGCACTGCAGCGTCCGCCTGCCAGACATCCGGCATCCAGGTTTCATGCGCAGAGAACTGCCAGTCCTGCGCGAAGGCGCGCGCCAGCTGGGTAATCGCCGGACCGCGCAGCTCGAAATGCAGATCGCTCACCGGATGGCGATTGCCAGGGTCTTGCGCCAGATGGCGGCCGCCGATGTTCATGCCGCCGGTAAAGGCCACGCATCCGTCCACCAGCAACAACTTGCGATGGTTGCGCAAGTTGAGATAAAGCGCCGGTGGCAGCAGCCGCGGCGGGTGGAATCGCGCCACCGGCACGCCGCCGCGACGCAACAGCCAGCCGGCGCGCGGAAAGCTGTACCACTCGCCGACCCCGTCGATCAGCACGCGCACTTCCACACCACGTTTGTGCGCCCGGATCAGCGCCTCGATGAAATCCTTGCCGGCGCGATCGGTATCGAACAGGTAGGTCGCCATCGCCACTGAATGACTGGCCCTGTCGATCGCCTCGATCATGCGTGGATACGCGGATTCGCCGTCACGCAACATTTCCACACGGTGGCCGCCCAGCAAGGGCAGCTGCGTGATGACATCACTGGTGCGCACCAGCGAAAGATTGGCCTGCAGGATCGCGGGCACCTTGTCGCGATTGCGGATATCGGATTCGTTGTCGATGCCGACAGCGCCGCCGCGCAGATGCAGAAATCCGAGCTGGCGGCCACGGGTGCGCACGCGATTGATGCCGAACAGCATGTACAACACCGGCCCGGCCAGCGGAAACAGCAGGCATACGGCGATCCAGCCCCAGGCGGTGCGAGGGTCCGGCGCCGTCAGCAGGGCATGTCCGCCCGCCACGAAAGCGATGGCGCCCCCGGCGAAGAACAGCAGTGCGTGCCAGGGGACGAAGGCTAGTTCGGTCGTAGCACGATCTCCGTGGCCACAGGCAGATGGTCGGACAGGCGGTTGTCGAGCACTTGTGTCCGCACGACTGAAACACCCGCGGTGAACAGGACATGGTCGATCGAACGTGTCGGACGCCAGCTCGGGAAGGTTGGTTCGGCATGCGCGGGCGTCAAGCCGGCGGCGCGCAGTCTCTGGTGGTCGCGCAGTTCCTGCGGCTCGCAATTGAGGTCACCGAGGATCACCGTGTCCTGCGTGGCGGTGTCGACATCCGGAATGGCGAGACCGCCCAGATAGTCCAGCTGGCGCGTGCGTGCTTCACGGTTCAGTGCCAGATGCGTCACCACCAATCGCAAGGGTGCATGTGCATCCAGGCGCAGCTCGGCCTGCAAGGCGCCGCGGCCGGGGATTCTTCCCGGCAGCGGATGATGACGAACCTCGTGCAAGGGATAACGCGACAGGAAGCCGAGGCAGTGCCGTGCGAACGGCTTGAGATCACGATTGATCGCAGCCTGCCAGTGCGTAAATCCGGCGCTGCTCGCGAGATATTCCACCTGGTTGAGCTGCTGCGTGCGCAGGCTGCCGGCATCGCATTCCTGAAGCGCCACCACATCGTAGTCGGACGCCAGCTCGGCGATGCGGTCGAGGTTGGAACGGACCCCGCGCGACGGCAGGACGTGACGCCACATCCCGGTGAAGTAGTGCCGGTAGTGTTCGGTCTGCATGCCCACCTGGATGTTCAGCGTGAGCACGCGCAACCTGCGCTTCGGCGCACTTTCGTCCCGCGGCTTTTTGTCGTGATGGAACATCGCCCGGATTATGCCGTCTTGCGCGTGGTCATCATCTGAATGATCGGCGCCCACGTCAGATCAGGCGCGGCTTGACTCTGGACCTGGGTCCAAGGTTTATCCTGTATCCCCGAGTACAGGAATGACCCATGTTGAGAATCGGACAACTCGCCGATCAGGCTCAGGTGCCGATCGACACCGTGCGCTACTACGAGCGCGCCGGTCTGCTGCAACCACCGAACCGCAGCGCGGCCGGCTACCGGCTGTACGACGGCGCCAGCGTGCACCGTCTGCGCTTCGTCCGCCGCGCCAAACGGCTCGGCTTCAGCCTGGACGACATTGCCGAATTGCTGCGACTTTCGGACCGGCGCGGCGACATTGCCGGCGTGCGCGCGACCGCACAGGCGAAATTGAGCGAAATCGAGGCGCGCATCGTCGAGCTCAGCCGCATCCGTGACGGCCTGAGCCGGCTGGTTGACGCCTGCCCCGGCCACGGCGATGCCGCCGACTGTCCGATTCTCAGCGCCCTCAATCACGATGTTCCCGAACAGGATCGGTACTCATGAACGAAAGCTGCTGCCACAATCAGGCCGAACACAAGCCGAACGAACACGGCTGCGGCCATGCGCATCACGCCCACGCTGCGGCGCCGGCCAATGCGGTGCCCGGTGCGCAATACACCTGCCCGATGCACCCGGAAGTGCTGCAGGCCGGTCCCGGCAGCTGTCCGAAATGCGGAATGGCGCTGGAACCGACGATGCCCAGCGAAACCGTGGACGACAGCGAGCTGCGCGACATGACACGCCGTTTCATGACCGGCGTTGTGCTCTCGGCGCCGCTGCTGGTACTGGCGATGGGGCCGATGCTGGGTCTGCCCCTGAGCGGCGCCTGGCTACCTTGGACCGAGCTGGCCCTGGCCAGCCCCGTAGTGCTGTGGGCCGGCTGGCCGTTCTTCGTGCGTGGCGCGCAGTCGCTGCGTGGCTGGAACCTCAACATGTTCACGCTGATCGCCCTGGGTTCCGGCGCCGCCTATGTGTTTTCGTTGCTGGCGACCGTGGCACCCGGACGGCTGCCCGCAGCGTTTCTGGACAATGGCCATCCACCGCTGTATTTCGAGGCCGCTGCAGTCATCGTGACACTGGTGCTGCTGGGCCAGGTACTGGAACTGCGCGCACGCGCGCAGACTTCGGGCGCGATCCGCGCCCTGCTCAAGCTGGCGCCGAAGACCGCGCATCGCATCGATGCCCAGGGCCGGGAAAGCGATGTGGAACTGGATCAGCTCGAAACGGGCGATCGGCTAAGGGTGCGCCCCGGCGAAAAAGTACCGGTGGATGGGCGGGTGCTGGACGGCGACAGCCATGTCGACGAGTCGATGCTCAGCGGTGAAGCCGATCCGGTTCGGAAATCGGCGGGCGCGCGCGTCTCCGCCGGCACCGGCAATGGTCATGGCAGCCTGCTGATCGAGGCTGAGCGTGTGGGTCAGGACACCACTTTGTCGCAGATCGTGAAGATGGTCGCCGATGCGCAGCGTTCGCGCGCACCGGTACAACGCCTGGCGGACCAGGTGGCCGCCTGGTTCGTACCGGCCGTGGTGCTCGCGGCCGCAAGCGCGGCTGTCGCATGGACCCTGTTCGGCCCGGCGCCGGTACTGGCGCATGCGCTGATCGCGGCGGTCTCCGTGCTGATCGTGGCCTGTCCCTGCGCTTTGGGTCTGGCCACGCCGATGTCGATCATGGTCGGAGTCGGCCGCGGTGCCCAGATCGGCGTGCTGATCAAGGACGCGGCGGCCCTGGAGCGCTTGCAGGCGGTCGATACCGTGGTGGTCGACAAGACCGGTACGCTGACCCAAGGCAAGCCGACTCTGAGCCGTGTGGCCTCCGTCGGCGAGCTGGCGGACAACGAGCTGCTGCGACTGGCCGCAGCCGTGGAGGCGGCCAGCGAGCATCCGCTGGCGCGCGCCATCGTCGACGGCGCCGAAGCGCGAAAACTGCGGCTTCCGAAAGCGCAACAGTTCTACAGCGATCCCGGCCTCGGCGTGTGGGGACAGATCGATGGCCGGCGCATCGCCGTAGGCAATCGGCGTCTGGCCGAACGCGAAGGCGCCAGCCTGGACCGGGTCGGGGACGAAGCGGCGCAGGCGCAGGCGCGCGGCTCCACTGTCGTCTATGTGCTGCACGATGGCGCGCTGGCCGGCTATCTGCTGATCGAGGACAGCATCAAGCCCTCCACACCGGCTGCACTTCAGGCGCTGCGCAAAGCCGGCGTGCGCGTGATCATGCTCACCGGCGACGATCAAGCCACCGCCGAGCATGTCGGCCGCGAGCTGGGGCTCGACGAAGTCGTCGCCAATGTGCTGCCGCAGGACAAGGCAAGCACCATTGAACGCCTGCAGCGTGAGGGTCGCGTGGTGGCGATGGCCGGCGACGGTGTCAACGACGCGCCGGCACTGGCGCGCGCGGATGTCGGGATCGCCATGGGCGGCGGCGCGGACGTGGCCATGGAATCGGCCGGCGTCACGCTGATGCGCGGCGATCTCGGCGGCATCGCACAGGCGATCTCGCTGTCGCGCAAGACCCTGCGCAACATCCGCCAGAACCTGTGGTTCGCCTTCGCCTACAACGTGCTCGGCGTGCCGATCGCGGCCGGCGTGCTGTATCCGCTGTTCGGCTGGTTGCTGTCGCCGATGCTCGCCGCCGCGGCGATGAGCCTTTCGTCGGTATCGGTGATCGGTAACGCCCTGCGTCTGCGGCGCGCCTGAGCAGTCCGCTTTTTCATTCAGCGCGGCGGCCGATCCTCACGCAGCCAGTCCAGCACGGCCTCGGCTTCGGCATCCGCATCGCCGCTGTCGGCAAGGACGAACAGCGCGGGTTCTCCGTCCGCGAGATCGCGGCCTCGCGCCAGACTGATCCCGCCGTGCTTGGGACACAGGTCCATGCACGAGACTTCGAGCACGCGCAGCTGCTTTTTCATCCCCGCCGCCTTGAGCCGTTTGCGCAGGTCGTTACGCAGCCGCGTGCGGCCCTTGGCGTTGGCGCCTTCCGGACGCTTGGCCGCGCATTCGTGGCAGATCAGCAAGGCATCGCGAAAAGGCGCCGGCTCCGCGCGCAGGCCGGAACGGCTGACTTTGGGGGGCGTTCCACTCAAGACCTGGCGGCCTCAGTCGCGCAGATCGACGAGATAGCGGCCGGTCATGCTGGCGGCCATCAGGTCCTCGGCGGCCTGGGTCACCTCGTCGAGCCGGATCGTGCGGCTGACGATCCGGTCCAGGTGACGCGGCTTCCAGTCGCTGGCGAGGTGCTTCCAGATCTCCAGCCGCCATTCGCGCGGACATTCCACCGACCAGATGCCGAGCAAGGAGGCGCCGCGCAGGATAAACGGCACCACCGTGGTTTCGAGTTTGGGCGAGGCGGCCAGACCGATCGAGGCGATATTGCCCCAGGGTTTGACGGTGCGCGTGAGGTAGGCCAGCGCATCGCCGCCGAGATTGTCGACGGCGCCACCCCAGACCGCCGTTTCCAGAGGCTTGCTGCCGAAATCGAGGCTCTTGCGATCGACGATCTCGCTGGCGCCGAGCGCCTTGAGGTAGTCGCCCGCCTGTTCCGGCTTGCCGGTGATCGCGGCCACCTTGAAACCGGCGCGTGAGAACAGGTCGGTGGCGATCGATCCGACGCCGCCGGTCGGCCCGGTGATCGCGATCGGGCCCATGTGCGGTCGCTGGTGATTGTCGAGCATGCGCTTGAGCGCCAGTGCGGCGGTGAAGCCGGCCGTGCCGATCGCCATCGATTCGCGCAGCGGCAAGCCATCCGGCAGCGGCACCACGGCCGAGGCCGGCACTCGCGCGTACTGCGCGAACCCGCCGTCCAGCTGTTCACCGATATTGCAGCCAGTGACCACCACCGCCGCACCGGCCTGCACGTCTGCGGAACTGCTTTCGACCACCACACCGGCGAGATCGATGCCGGCCACGCAGGGCGAGCGACGCATGATGCGGCCCTTGCCGCTGACCGCGAGCGCATCCTTGAAATTGAGGCAGGACCAGTGCACGCGGACAACCACCTCGCCCGCGCTGAGATCATTCAGCGTAATCGTTTCGAGGCGCGCTTCGGCGCGTTTGTCGACGGTGTGCACTCTGAGTGCCTGAAAGCTTTCCATGGGATGTCTTCCTGTAGGATGTGACCCATTGTAGGGCTCAGGTTTCGTCACTTCTCAAGGCCATGCCGCAATACACCCGCAATCCCCCGCTGGATATTCCAGACCTTGATCCGGACCCGCTGAAACAGCTCGATAAATGGCTGGCCGATGCACGCGAGGCCGGCATGATCGATCCCACCGCGATGGCCCTGGGCACCGCCACTCCAGACGGGCGTCCCTCGGTGCGCATCGTGCTGTTCAAGGGCTTTCAGCACGGCGGTCTGAGCTTTTACACGCACCTGTTGTCGCGCAAAGGTCTTGAACTTGAGATGAACCCCTTTGTTGCGGCCACGTTCTGGTGGGACCGGCTGGAGCGCCAGGTCCGCGTCGAAGGGCGGGTTTCGCGCCTTCCGGAGACGGTGGCCCGCGATTATTTTCAGTCGCGACCACGTGAAAGTCAGCTTTCGGCCTATACCTCGCGACAATCGCAGGTGGTGGGCAGCCGTGAGGCGCTGGACGCGCGCATGCGCGACAACGCGCAGAAGTTCGAAGGTCAGGCGATCCCGTTTCCCGACAGCTGGGGCGGTTATTCGCTGGAACCGGAATCCTTCGAATTCTGGCAGGGCCGGCTGGGCCGTACCCACGACCGGCTCTTGTACCGCCGCTGCGTCAAGGCCTGGAAGATTGAGCGCCTCGAACCCTGAGGGCGCCAAGTGGATCGCGCGGCTGGGGCTGGAGCGCCACCCCGAAGGCGGCTGGTATCGGCGCATCTACCAGTCCGCGCACACGCTGAACACCACGCACGGCGAACGCTGCTGCGCCAGCAGCATCCACTACCTGCTGGATCGGGGCTCGCCGATCGGCCGCCTGCACCGCAACCGCAGCGACATTCTGCACGTACTGCAGTCCGGCGGACCGCTGGAATATCTGAGCTACGACGAATCACGGCCACCGCGCCGGACGACGCTGGGTTTCCACGCCCCGGATGCGATTTCGCTATTGATTCCGGGCGGCATCTGGAAGGGCTCGCGTCTGCTTGGCGAGGCCTCGCATGCGCTGGTCACGGAACTGGTGATCCCCGGATTCGACTGGCAGGACCATCGCTACGCCGATCACCACTGGTGGCAACAGCAGGCACAGGCCTTTCAGGGAATGCTCGCGCCGTTCATCGCGGACGACTGAGACCGGAGGCGGCCCGGCACAGCGCGACAAGCTCCGCCGCTTTCGTTACCTTTCCCGCCCCGGGGACCGTTCGCGGCAGTGCGCGGGCCCGGACGTGTCGATGGAACCCTTGTCCCTCGACGACACTCCAAGACGACGACAATAACCAGATCACCGGGAGATCTCCGTGAACCGACGCCCTCTGTTGCTGCTCGCAGCCGCCATCGTGGTGGTCATCGCGATCATCGGGTTGTGGCCCGGCAAGGACCAGGACGAGCCGCCCGCCGCCGACGGCAGCGCTGCGGCGGACAGTTACGTCGAAGCGATAGGTCGGCAACACGAAGGCGATACTCCGCAGGCCAGCGAAGCGGCCAAGCAGCCGCCCACCGCGGCTGTCGAGCACCAGACCGTCAGCTATGGCTCGGTCAACGGCAAGGACTTCAACGGCTATCTGGCGCGCCCGGCGGGTGTGGAAGGTGCACTGCCAGCACTGGTGATGTATCACGAATGGTGGGGACTCAACGACAACATCCGGGCGATGGCGGATCGTCTGGCCGCGCATGGATATCTGGTGCTGGCCGCGGACTTCTACGACGGCAAGGTCTACGACACCCGGACCGGCGCACAGCAAGCCATGAACGCAGCCCTCAACGACAAGGCGCGACTGGCGGCCAACATCTACGCAGCCTTCGACTACATCAAGTCCAAGGGCGCACCGCAGGTCGGCGTGATCGGCTGGTGCTTCGGCGGCTCGATGGCTTTCCAGAACGTGCTGCTGACCCCCGCCGGACTGGACGCCGCGGTGATCTACTACGGACAGGTCGGCGGCGACGCCGAAAAGCTGGCGCCAATCCAGTCGCCGATTCTGGCGTTTTTCGGCGGGAAGGACGACAGCATCCCCCCGAAGACCATCGAGTCGTTCGAAAGCACCATGCACGATCTCGACAAGTCGCTTGAGGTCCATGTCTACGCTGACGCTGGTCATGGTTTCGCCAACCCGTCCGGCAAGGCCTACCAAAAGAAAGCCGCGGAAGATGCCTGGGCGCGCACGCTGGCGTTCCTGCAGGCGCACATGAGCCCGGTCGGCGACGAAGCCGCGGCATCGCCCGCGGACGCCGATGACAATCCCGGCTGAGCTGACGGGCGCAGCCGGGACAGCGGCTGATCCGTGCTTGTCGCCACGCGAACGCTTGCGCATGATGGACGCCCTTCGACTGAACAGGATCACCCCGCCCCCATGATCCGCAGCTCCGCCTTCAAGTACGGCGTACTCGCCACCCTGAGCCTGTCGCTGCTTGTCGCCTGTGCGACCTCGCCGCTGGGTCGGCGTCAGCTCAAGCTGTTCTCCGACCAGGAGATCGCGCAGATGGGCGTCCAGTCCTATCAGGAGCTGAAAAGCGAAACCCCGGTCACCAAGGACGCCTCGGTCAACCGCTACGTACAGTGTGTGGCGCAGGCGATCACCCGCCAGGTTGCGGGTAACACGGTATGGGAAGTCAACGTCTTTGCCGAGGATCAGGCCAACGCCTTCGCCCTGCCCGGCGGCAAGATCGGCGTCTACACCGGCCTGCTCGACGTGGCCAAGAACCAGGACCAGCTGGCCGCCGTCATCGGCCATGAAGTGGGCCATGTCATCGCCGGCCACTCCAACGAGCGGGTGTCCTCGCAGGCCGTGGCGCAGCTCGGTGGGCAGCTCACCTATGCCGCGACGGGTATCGACCCGCAATTGCTCGGTGTCGCCGCACAGACCTTCTTCCTGCTGCCGTATTCACGCGCGCATGAAAGCGAGGCCGACCTGATCGGCGAAGACCTGATGGCGGATGCGGGCTTCGACCCGCGCGAGAGCATCCAGTTGTGGATCAACATGGGCCAGCTCAACAACGGCGAGCGCCCGCCGCAGTTCCTGTCGACCCACCCTTCGCCCGAAAACCGGATCCGCGACCTGAACAATCGTCTGGAGCATTCGATGGCGATCTACACCCAGGCGCGCGCCGCGGGGCGTCGGCCGAACTGCAAGTAAGGCGTGAGGCGAACAGGCTACTACGGGCCTTTCATTGCTTTGCACGCATTTACGCCGGTCGCCTTAGCCCTTACGCACTTCTTCACGCTGTCCTCGGAATCATCGGACTCTCGGCGTAGGCGGCGAAATGGCAGGCCGAATAGCCGCCGCTGGGAACCCGGCGCAGCACCGGCACCTGTTGCGCACAGACATGATCGACCAGCGGACAGCGCGTTCTGAATACGCAACCGCTCGGCGGATTCGAAGGGCTCGGGATCTCGCCGGTCAGTTCCACGCGTGCGCCCGGCAGCAGCGCCTCGAAGTCCGGCACGGCCGACAGCAAGGCCCGCGTGTACGGATGCTGCGGCGCTTCGAACAGTGCATCGCGCGCCGACTGCTCCATGACCTTGCCCAGATACATCACCATCACCCGATGGCTGAGCTGGCGCACCACCGCCAGGTCGTGGGAGATGAACAACATCGCCAGTCCGTACTCGCGCTGCAGGTCCACCAGCAGATGGACGATCTGGGCCTGCACCGAAACATCCAGCGCACTCACCGGCTCGTCACAGATCAATACCTTGGGGCGGACCACCAGGGCGCGCGCAATACCGACGCGCTGGCACTGACCGCCCGAGATTTCATGCGGATAACGATCCTTCAGCTCCGCATCCAGACCGACACGCTGCATCATTTCGAGCACGCGGGCGCTGCGCTCGTTGGCCCCCACCTCGGGACAGAGCGTCTTCAGCGGTTCGGCGATGCACTGTGCAATGCTCATGCGCGGATTGAGGCTCGCCAGCGGGTCCTGGAAAACGATTTGGACCTCGCGGCGCAGCGGCCGCCAGTCGGCGTCGCTGTAACCGGTGACGTTGTGACCGTCGATACTGATCTGCCCGCCCGTCGGCGTCTCGAGCCCGACCAGAGCGCGCGCCAGCGTGGACTTGCCGCAACCGGATTCACCGACAATACCGAGAGTCTCGCCGGCGTGGAGGTCGAAATGCATGTCGTCGACCGCCTTGATCACGCCGGACGGCCCGAACAAGGGCCAAACACGCCCCCGCTTTAGCGGATAGTGAACTCGAAGGCGTCGCACCGAAAGAACCGGACGTCGCGTAGCTACTGTAAACATGGCGCCTCGCCCTCTCAATCTGAACGGCTGCAGACAATTCTGCCGCCGTTCGGCGGGCGCAACTGTGCCCCGCGTCGCGGGACACAGCAATCACCCATATCGGTTACTCGAGCAGACTGCGCAGCATCCATGCGGTCTTCTCGTGCAATTGCATGCGCTGTGTCAGCAGATCGGCCGTGGCTTCGTCGTCGGCCTGCTCGGCCTGCTGGAACACCTCGCGAGCGGTCCGCGCAACGGTTTCATGACCGCTGACGAGCTGGACCACCATGTCCTTCCACTCCGGTACGCCCGGTTCTTCCTCGATCTGCGAGAGTTCGGCGTACTGCTTGTAGGAACCGGGCGCGGGATAGCCAAGCGCGCGAATGCGCTCGGCAATCTGGTCGACCGCCGCCGCAGATTCAGTGTACTGACCCTCGAACATCTGATGCAGGGTGTTGAACATCGGGCCGGTCACGTTCCAGTGAAAGTTGTGGGTCTTGAGGTACAGCGTGTATTCGTCGGCCAGCACCCGGCTCAATCCCTTGGCGATGGTCTGACGCTGTTCCTGGCTGATTCCGATATCGATCTTCATGGTTCTGCCCTTAAATATGGATGAACGAACGCAGCAGGCGGCGCTCGATATGTATTGCATAAATTAATACTAATCTGCTTAACAATCCATTAATTCTATTGAAACGAGGGTGTCGCATCGTCGCGCAGGATGATGCGCCGTCTAGCGGCCATGCGGCAGAGGCACCCTGAAAAATGAATCCCGTGCCAGGCAGGCCGCCGCTCTCCCGCTTCAATTGTAGCGACGCGCCGGGCGGGCGGAGCCACCGCTAGTGCGGCGAAATCGCCTTTTGCTTGCGATAGTACGAAAAGATATCGCTCAGGCTGTGCCTGGGGGACCAGCCGAAGGTATCGCGGAAGGCATGCCCATCGATGATCACCGGATATTTGAAATAGTTGATCAGATAAGGCGGAAAGAAGGCGTTCCAGTTGAGCAGACCACTGATCGCCTTGGGTAGCATTGGCGGCACCGAGGGCACCGACAACTTGCGGCACCCTGCCTGCACGACGGCCTCCTGATAGGGCACCCAGTCTTCGGGCGCCACGTTGTAGATGCCGGGCCGGTTCCTCTCGAAAGCCAGCACCATCGCCTCCGCCATGTCCTCCACATGGACGAACTGCATCATCGGAGAAAACCCCGTCAGCACCGGTGCCAGCGGTCTCGACAACAGCAGCGACATGCTGTTCTTGACGCCCGGACCGAGCACATTGCATGGCCGCAGGATCGTCATGTGCAGCTTGCGATGCTTCCACAGATAGATCTGCGCGAGGCTTTCGAGTTCGACCGAATCCACCAGATCCTGGGTCACCTCGGAGGCCTTGAGTGGCGCCTCTTCCGACAACAAAGCCGGATTGTAGGGACTGGCGCCGTAGACGAAATACGTGGAATGCATGACGACCTGGGAAACCTTGTACTTGCAGCACAGGTCGAGCAGGCGCTTCGCACCGAGTACATTGGTGTTGTAACGGCGCAGGCGATCGGATTCATGCGCGAACATGCGGCCGATGTGCAGCACGGCGTCGAACTGGTGGCGCCGAAAAATGTCCTCGAAGCCGCGCGTATGTGTGGCCACCTTGTACGAAGGAATTCCTTCGTCGGTCTCGACGCGACGGCGAAAGTCCACAGCCACGACGTTGTGGCGCTCGTGAAGCCGGGCGATCACCCGCTTGGCGAGCGCACCGGCGGCGCCGGTCACCAGAACCGTCTTTCTCTTGGGGGGCGGCATGCTAAAAGACCTTCTTCCGTTCCTTCAGACCCTTGCGTATCAAGCCCCCGATTGCCTTCTTGACCATGTCGACCCGCGCCAGCACTTCATCCTCGCTTTGCACGGGACACTCGAAGCGCATCGGCTCGCCGAAGTTGAGGATCACGCGCGCCGGCAGCGGCAGCGGCGGCGCGATCGGCACATAGGGCACCCCGAGCAGACGCGCCAGCGGCGAGATATTGAACAGCGACGGCATGGTTTCCTCGCAGCCAACCACGCCGACCGGCACGATCGGAACGTTGTGCTGCAAGGCCAGATGCATGAATCCGTTGCCGAACCGCTGCAACTTGTAACGATCACGATAAAGCTTGCCGCTGCCGCGTATGCCTTCAGGAAAGACCACAACGGCCTCTTCGCGGTCGAGCATGCGCCCGCAATTGACCGGATCGCCGATCACGCCACCGATCGCATTGAGCCAGTTGCCGAGCCACGGCACCGTCGGGAAGAAACGTTCGATCATGGCGCGCCCGGCGCGCGGGCCGTGCGGATTGGTCAGCATCGCGTAGCCGATCATCAGGCCATCCATCGGCAGCTGCCCCGAATGGTTCGGTACGATCAGAACGCGGCCTTCGGACGGAATGTTCTCCAGTCCGTGGGCGACTACGCGGAAATAGCGCTCGTAGAGCCAGCGCACCGGCGGCACGGCGAACTTGATCGCGTCTTCGTTGTAGCCCCAGGGGTCATAGCCGAAGCTACCGAGCGGCTTCGGTACACGCGCCAGCAAACCCTGGATCTCGGCGCTGACGAATCGGTCGGTCAATTTCTGCTTCAGGCTGGTTTGCTGCATCGCATGGGCCGGCGCATGCCAGCCTGCCTCCTCCAGGCAATCGTCACATCATCGCTCGTGGTCGCCGGCAGGAATATGAATAGTGAGCCTGCATGCTCACCGGCCCAGCCGGAGGACCTCCGCTGGCACTATAGCGAGAACCGGGCGTACCGGGCCACGCAGTCGACTCCGGTTCAGACCTCGGCCGGATCAGCGACGACGGTCGCCAGTTCGCG
Organism: Gammaproteobacteria bacterium; assembly: GCA_022599775.1. GTDB lineage: Bacteria > Pseudomonadota > Gammaproteobacteria > Nevskiales > Nevskiaceae > Banduia. Next base: position 7,882 of record JAHZLQ010000073.1, on the reverse strand, counting down.
ACGTTGCAGATTCCACAAGTGCGCGTAGTCTCCGCCGGCTTCGAGCAGTTCCGTGTGCGAGCCCCGTTCAACGATGAGGCCGTGGCGCAACACGATGATCTGGTCGGCGTCGACCACGGTCGACAGCCTGTGTGCAATCACCAGCGTGGTCCGCTGCCGCGCCGCTTCCGCCAGTGCGCCCAGAATCGCCCGCTCGGATTCGGTGTCCAGCGAGGATGTGGCCTCGTCGAAGATCATGATCGGCGGATCCTTGAGCAGCGCCCTTGCGATGCTTACGCGCTGCTTTTCTCCGCCCGAGAGCTTCAGGCCGCGTTCGCCGACCTGCGTATCGAGGCCATCCGGCAGTTGCGCGACGAAACCGTCCAGATGCGCCAGCCGCACCACGCGTTCGATATCCTCGCGCGAGGCGCCCGGCCGGCCGTAGCCGATGTTGTAGGCCAGGCTGTCATTGAACAGCACGGTGTCCTGCGGCACCACGCCGATATGCGTGCGCAGGCTGTTCTGCGTGTAGTCGGTGATGTCGCGCCCGCCCACGAGAATTCGTCCCCGGTCCGGGTTGTAGAATCGGAACAACAGGCGCGCCAGGGTGGATTTTCCGGCGCCGCTGGGCCCGACCACGGCCACGGTCCGACCTGCCGGAATCTCGAAACTCAGCTCGCGCAGTATCGGCCGACTTGCGTCGTAGGCGAAGCCCACCTGCTCGAAGCGCACGGCTGCCGTACGCACGGCCAGGGTCCGCGCGCCGGGTTCGTCGACCACCGCCGGCGCTACGTCCAGCATCGCCAGCATGCGCTGCATGTCGGTCAGGGCACGGCGGATTTCCCGATAGACGAAGCCGAGCACATTCAGCGGGATGAACAACTGCGTCATATAGGCATTGATCGCTACGAAATCGCCGATCGTCATGTCGCCGGCCGCCACCTGCGCCGAGGCCAACACCATGATGCCGGTGACCGAACCGGCAATGATGATGGCCTGGCCGATATTGAGCGTCGCCAGCGATTTGCGGTTGCGGCGCTGCGCGCGTTCCCAGTCCGCCAGTGCCCGGTCGTACTCGCGCGCCTCGTAGTCCTCGTTGACGAACAGCTTCACGGTTTCGTAGTTCAGCAGCGAATCGATGGCGCGCGTATTGGCCTGCGAATCCAGCTGATTGGCGGTACGCACGAAGCGCGTGCGCCATTCGGTCACCACCACCGAGAACAGTACGTACAAGCTGACGGCGCCGAGCACGATTAGGGCATAGACCCAGCCGTACTGGACCAACAGGATCCCGGCCACGAGCAGCATCTCGAACAAGGTCGGCACGATGTTGAAAGTGAGGAAACGCAGCAGAAAGCTGATGCCCGAAACGCCACGCTCGATGTCGCGTGACAAGCCACCGGTCTGGCGCGACAGGTGATAGCCCAGGTCCAGACGATGCAAGTGGCGGAACACTTCCAATGCGGCACGGCGCATCGCGCGCTCGGCGACGCGGCCAAAGATGACGTCACGCAGCTCGGAGAACAGCACCACGATCAGCCGCAGCACGCCATAGAACAACAGCAGCAGCAACGGAATTGCGACCACCGCCGCACCCTCGGTGTCGAGCGCATCGACCAGATGCTTCATGACCATCGGCAGGCTCACGCCGGCCAGCTTGGCGGCGACGAGCAGGCTCAGCGCAATACCGACACGCAGCGGAAATTCGCGCAGATAGGGCCACAGCCTGCCAAGGCTGCGCCACTCCGGTTTCGCTGGCATGCCGGATTCGGGCAGCGACGACGGGCGGCGCGCGGGCACCGCTCAGACGACCCGCAGCCCGGATCCGCTCAAACCGGATACTTGCCGCGCATCGAGTCTATGGCGCGCAGCACGTGGCTACGCGTGATGTGGCCGATGACACGGTTGTCGCCAACCACCGGGTAAAGCTTGAACGGTGATCCGGCGAAACGCCGCGCGACATCGAGAATACTGTCGTCGGCATCCACGGTGATCACGCTGGTGGACATGAACTGCGAGACCTTGCCGCCCCATTCGCCGTGATATCCGGCATTGAGTGCGACCTGGATGCAGTCCTTTTCGGACAGGATGCCGACGAGATTGCCGAGCCGATCGAACACCGGACCGGCGGAACAGCCTTTTTCCAGCAGCAGCTGGATTGCTGTCAGCACGTCCATGTCTGCCGAGAAACTGACGAGATTGGCCGACATGAAGTCCCTGGCCGTGACGTTCTGCAATGTGGCCATCTCCCCAACTCCATCCGTCGCGAGGACGGCGCTATTCGTTGTAGTGCCGGGTGATTACCGCCCGGAAGCCTCTTCACACTTCTCGGGCTGGCCGCCGCAGACGTCGCAGCGGTCGCCGGTCATTGTCGACAGACCGCCGCAACTGCCCTTGATCGGCTTGCCGTGCAGCAAACCGATGGCGAGCCCGCCGAATGCCAGAAGAAGAACCGCGAATGTGACGATGAAAGTACCCATGCGCCTATCTTATCAGGCCACATCGCGGTCGCGCCCACGAAAAAGGCCGACCCTTGCGGGCCAGCCCGATGTTTCCGGCTTCCGCTGGTTCAGAATTCGTAACGCAAACCCACACGGATTTCCCAGAGCGAGGAATCGGTGACGCGGAACTGCTCGGTCGGCACCGAAAACTCGTTGAACTGATAGCGACCGTCCGGCAGCACCTCGGCATCGACGATGTCCAGCATGCGCGGGAACGAGGCTTCGTACTGCACGCCCCAGTCGTCGTTGATGAGGTTGGTCAGGTTCTTGATGACGATGAAGGCGGAAGTGCGGTCGTCCGAGCGCAGGCCCGGCAGCTCCTGCTCCAGCTTCATGTCCATCTTGAACCACCAGTCGCTGTAGAAGTCGTTGCGCGGCACGGTACGGCCGGCGTATTCCGTGAGCCCGTGAGAATCGGCGTAGGCGAAGAACGCCGCGCTATCGAAGTCATCCCCGAACACCACGTTCGGGTCGTTCAGGCCCGACGGCATGTACAGCAGATAGCGCCCCTGGAACGTCGCATCGCCCACGGACGAGTTGATGCCGCTGGTGAAGGTGTAGCTGTACGGGCGGCCCTCGTTGTAGCTGGAAAACAGGCTGAGCTTGGTCAGATAGTCCTTCACGAAGGCGTGGTCGTACTTCAGCGTCAGCGTGAAACGCGTCGGGATTTCGTAGTTCGAGGTCGCTGGCTTGGGATTCTCGAAATCGTCTGTCGCCAGGTAGGTGTAGTTGGAATACGCCACCGAGCTGGTCATCGGATTCACGTCTTCAGCACGCGTGTAGGCGTAGCCGAAGCCGACATCGAGGCCGAACTCGAATGATTTGTTCAATCCGAACGAGAGGATGTGGGACTGGCCGGAATCACCGTCGACATTGGTCAGCACGAAGTCCTGGCTGCGGCCGTTCTTGCTGTCGTAGATGGTGCGGCCATCCGCGGTCTCACCCACGGCCTCGCGAGAGATGTCGCTGATGATCGCGGCGTCCTGCTTGTCCGTATACAGATAGTCCAGACTGAACGTGAGGCTGTCGCTGGCGTACAGGATCGCGCCGAGGGCGTACTTCCATTCGGACGGTACGTCGAAATCCGGGTCCAGCGAGTTGACGCCGCCGGCGGAGCCCATGCCCGCGGCAATGCGGTCATACAGCTCCTGCGGGATATCGTAGACCGGCCGGCCATCGCCTGCGGTCGGAATGTCGAACAAGGAGGTGCCTGCGAAGTCGTCAGCGAACAGTGAGCTTTCGATCTGAGTGACGCCGTCATTCGAGTAGTTGTTCGAGATCCAGACGTTGGGATTGCCGCCGGAGTACAGGCCGATACCACCATGCAGCTCGACCATGTCGTTGACGTTCCAGTTGAAGCCCAGGCGGGGCTGCAACAGGCTCATGCCGTCCACGCTCTGCGAATTCGAGAAACCGTAGGCGCTGGCAAACGCCGGATTTTCGACCGGGTCGTCGCCGGTGGCATACCACTCGTAGCGCAGACCGCCGGTCAGCGTCAGGCCAAGATCGTCGAAGCGGTACTCGTCCTGCAGGTAGAGGCTGTTAATGTCGTAGACGAAGTTGGCCGCCGCGTCATCCTTGACGTTGGTGAAGGCCGCGTTCTCGTAGATCACGCGATTGGGCGTGCCGTTGCGGAAGTCGTCGATGCTGCTGAAGCGGAATTCGCCTTCGGATTCCTGAATGAACTGGTTGAACACGTCCAGACGTTCCAGCTCATACCCACCGGTGATCAGGTGATTGCCGAGCAGATATTCGCCGGCCAGCTTCACGTTGTAGGTGTCGTAACTGAGCTTGTTGGCGTGACGAGAATCGTCGGCACCCAGATAAACGGTCGCGCGCGAGCCATTGTTCTCGGTGCCGATCTGCACTTCGCCGAAGTCCACGCCGCCCAGCGACAACTGGCGGTTCTGGAGCTCCGAATAGCCGATCTTCAGCTCGGTCGAAAATCGTTCGGTCCAGTCCGAGAAAAGCTGGGCAACGTAGGCATTGAGCTCGGCGCCACGCTCGTAGTAGTGATTGGAGAATTCCAGTTCGTCGGAATCGCCATCGGATTCGGCGATGTGGTAGCCGTCGTTGTAGTTGTAGGTGAAGGCGGCGCGCTGGGTGTCGGTGATGTACCAGTCCAGCTTCACCAGAAACTTCTCGTCCTCCACCGGGATGCTCGGCGGCAGCCCGCCCGGATCGTAGTCGTACAGGGTGCGGGCGATATCCAGAATCTCGTCGTACTGCGCTTGCGAGACACCGAGCACTTCGTTGCCGGCTCCCGAACCCACCGGCCCGCGCGAGAAGGTATCGACACCCTCCAGCTTTTCGTAGGAGGCCAGGAAGAACAGCTTGTTCTTGATGACCGGTCCGCCGACGGTGAAGCCATAGCGCTTTTCGTCGAAGCTGCCGAGATCGACCGAATCACCTTCGAGACTGTCGCCGGTCAAAGAATCGTCGGTGTAGTCGTAAAACAGCGAACCGTGAAATTCGTTGGTCCCGGACTTGGTCACCGCATTGATGTTGCAGGCGCTGAAACCGCCGTACTGCACATCGAACGGCGCCAGTTCGACCGAAACCTGTTCGATCGCATCGTAGGAGAACGGCATGCGCTCGGTCGGATAGCCGTTGCTGTTCAGACCGAAGTTGTCGTTGAGGCGAACGCCGTCGACCGTCAGGCTGTTGAAGCGCGAACTGGCGCCGGCACACTGAATCGAATCGGCGAAGGCTTCGTCGATGTAGATGCGCGGATCGGCGCGGATCGCATCCTTGATGTCACGGCTCACCGACGGCGCGCTGGCGAGATCGGCAATGCCGAAGCTCGCCGAGGGACCGATCGCGGTATTGGGCGCCGTGACCGCTTTGCCGACCACGGTCACCTGCTCCAGAGTGACCGCCGCGCCCACCGTCAGTTCCAGGCTGTAGCTGTCGCCGAGCACCAGATAGATGTCATCGGCACTCGCATCGCCATGAGCCGAGGTCACGGTGACTCGGTAAGGGCCGCCAACGCGCAGACCGCCCGCATTGAAGCCGCCACCGGCGCCGGTCTGCAAGGTGCTGCTGGTACCGGTTCGCTGATCCGAAATGACCACCTGCGCGCCAGGAATCGCCTGACCGTCAGTGTCAATGATGCGGCCGCGAATGGCCGAGGTGGTGTCCTGTGCGTGGAGCGGTAGCGCAGCGAAGGCAAACAGCCCCAACGCGGCCAGCAGCAGTGGTTTAAGCCAGCGGTTCACAGCCATGTCGTTCCCCATTTCAAGCGTGCATTTCATTGAACAGGGAGTGACCGCTCGGTCCACCGCTCCCTGATTTTTTTCGGGACCACTACGGGGCTATCCACCGTACCGGTGTCCCGAGCCGCTGATTTGGCTGGGACTCCGGCCGACACCGACAACGCGTACTCTCTCCAGCAAGCGTCAGCCTGCGCCGATCGCTCGGCAATGACCCCATGCAGCAGTACCGCTGATTTCGACTGCCATGACAGTCTGGCGCGGAAGATTGTCGATCGCGGATAACCTAGGGATTACGAGCAGGTGAAGCTTTGAAGAAGCTATCCGGTCACGCACTTGGGTGATATCCACGCAAAAAAAGTGCCCACGGTCCGGGGGGAGATCGTGGGCACGGTACCGGCTTGGGGAAACCGGTGTTTCCGCCCAGGGAGGGAGGCGGAAGAACGACACGAGATGTCGTTCGCAAAATCAGACCAGGGCGTTCCAGGAAAGTTCCGGCATTCGCAAATAAATTTTGACCCCGTGCCGGAGCGGTGCAGAAAGTCGACCGTCACTCCGCAGCCGACGACCGAGCGCTGCATGGATTCGGGGCCAGCCTGCGGCTGGTCCGGAACGACCGGAAGCGGCGGAGATCGGCCGGGAACCCGGAACGATGTTGATCTCGCCCGGCCCGCGGACAAAAAAATGCCCAACGGCTCGGGGGAGGGCCGTCGGGCAAGAGTTCCGGCTTGGGGATGCCGGGTCCGCCCAGGGAGTGGGGGCGGATGAGTGCCAGGGAGAGAACACTCGCAATATCCGACCGCGCTGTTTCGAGTTTTGTTCCGCAAATATTTCGGCTGACCGTGAATTATTCGCAAACGACTGATTTCACGACGAACAAACCATCGATCTTTAGCCGAAACAGTGCCAGCGATCCGAAAAAAGAAAACGCCCGATGGCTCGGGGTCAGCCATCGGGCGATGTGTCCGGCTTGGGGTGCCGGTTTTCCGCCCAGGGAGTGGAAGCGGAAAAAGCGCCAAGAGAGCAACGCTCAAAGGATCAGACCCTGGCGTCCGCGCTTGGTTCCCACCGGTCATTCAGAACATTTTCGAATTATGGGTGCGCCGATTATTCCGCTTTCGACAGGCTGCTGGCATGACCCTGCGCCTCATGCGCCTCGTCCCAGTTGAGCCCGGTGCCCCAATCGGCCACCAGCGGTACGCTCAGCGCATGCACTTGGCACATGCGCTGTGCGATCGCTTCCGCATGCGTGGCAATCGCGGCCGCCGGCCCTTCGAAGACCAGTTCGTCGTGGACCTGCATGATCATCTTCAGCGGCAGCTGTTCCCGGACCAGCCATCCATCGATATCGATCATCGTCAACTTGATCAGATCGGCCGCCGTGCCCTGCAGCGGCGCGTTGATCGCGGTGCGCTCGGCGTACTGACGCAGTCCCTGATTGCGTGAGCGAATATTGGGAAGGTAGAGACGCCGGCCAAACAGGGTCTCGACATAGCCTTGTTCCCTGGCCTGGGCGCGGGACTCATCCATGTAGCGCTTCACGCCGGGATAGCGCGCAAAGAAGGTGTCGATGTAGCGCTGCGCGTCACCACGCGCGATGCCGAGCTGGCGCGCCAAGCCGAAGGCGGACATGCCGTAGATCAAACCGAAGTTGATCGCCTTGGCGGCGCGGCGCTGGTCCGGCTCCACGGCGTCCAGCGCCAGGCCGAACACTTCGGCGGCGGTCGCCTGGTGCACGTCCTGTCCTTTTCGGAAGGCTTCGCGCAGACGCTCGTCTCCGGACAGGTGCGCCATCAGTCGCAGTTCGATCTGCGAATAGTCGATCGAGAGCAGACGCTGGCCATCCTCGGCGATGAAGGCCTGGCGGATGCGCCGGCCTTCCAGGTTGCGGATCGGGATGTTCTGCAGATTGGGATCGGACGAGGACAAACGCCCGGTCGCCGCTACCGCCTGATGGTAGGAGGTGTGAATGCGCCCGGTGGCCGGATTGCGGACCGAGAAGAACTTCTGATGTTCCTTCATCGAGGTCTGGAGCACCTCCGGCGGCAGCCCGAGGAACTTCTCCCCGATCGGCCCCATCAGGACCACCGGCCATTCCACCAGTCCGGCGACTTCTTCCAGCAGACTTTTATCTTCTACCAGTTCAAGCCCCTGGGCAAAGGCCAGATTTTCGGCATCTGACAGGATAAT